>DASVVD010000902.1:0-3428 GCA_036386715.1 Pseudoduganella sp. | reverse complement strand
CTTTCGATCACGCCATCGTAGATCCTGCCCTCGTCGCCTTCGGCGCACGAAACGGTGACCAGGGCGCCGTCCTGCAGCAGGTCGGTCGCGTCGCCACAGCCGACCACCGCAGGCACGCCGAGTTCGCGCGCGATGATGGCCGCGTGACAGGTGCGGCCGCCCCGGTTGGTAACGATGGCCGCGGCACGCTTCATCACCGGTTCCCAGTTCGGATCGGTCATGTCGGCCACCAGCACGTCGCCGGGCTGGACCCGGTCCATCTCCGATGGGTCCCTGATCACGCGGACCGGGCCCGCACCGATCTTCTGGCCGATCGCGCGCCCCGTCGTGATCACGGTGCCGCCGCCCTTCAGGCGAAAACGCTGCTGCACGTCGGTCGCCTTCTGCTGCGACTTCACCGTTTCCGGGCGCGCCTGCAGGATGTACAGCTGGCCGTCGCGGCCATCCTTGCCCCACTCGATGTCCATCGGGCGCCCATAATGGTTTTCGATGATGACGGCGTACCTGGCCAGTTCGACGACTTCGACGTCCGTCAGCGAATAGCGGTGGCGCATGTCGGGCGGCACCTCGACTGTCGTGACCGAGCGTCCGGCCTTGGTTTCCCGTGTGAATTCCATTTTCACCAGCTTGCTGCCGAGATTGCGGCGGATGACCGCTGCCTTCCCTTGCGCCAGCATCGGCTTGTGAACATAGAATTCATCCGGGTTGACCGCGCCCTGCACCACCGTTTCGCCCAGGCCGTAGCTGGAAGTCACGAAGACCACGTCCCGGAAGCCCGATTCCGTGTCCATGGTGAACATGACGCCGGCGGCGCCCAGGTCCGACCGCACCATGCGCTGCACACCGGCCGACAGGGCAACCTCGGCGTGCGTGAAGCCCTTGTGCACGCGATAGGAGATGGCACGGTCGTTGTACAGTGACGCGAACACGTGCTTGATGGCCTCCAGTACGTTGTCGATGCCCTCGACGTTCAGGAAGCTCTCCTGCTGCCCGGCGAACGAGGCGTCTGGCAAGTCCTCAGCCGTGGCCGAAGAACGCACCGCGAACGACACCTCGGCCGCCGAGCCGGCCACCAGGCGGTCGTAGGAACTGCGGATGTCGTCCTCGAGCGCCGCCTGGAATGGCGTCGCGACGATCCACTGGCGAATGTCCGCCCCGGCCGCGGCCAGCGCGCGCACATCGTCGATGTCGAGCTGTTCCAGGCGCTGCGCGATGCGCTCGCCCAGCGGGGCGCCGCCGTGTGCGGCATGCGACAGGAAGTCGCGGAACGCCTGGGCTGTCGTGGCAAAACCGCCGGGCACGCGAACGCCGGCGCCGGCCAGCTGGCTGATCATCTCGCCGAGGGACGCGTTCTTGCCACCGACCGCGTCAACATCAGCCATGCGCAGTGCGTCGAAAGGCGCGACATAGGGTTTTGACTTCGGGAAGGGGTTGGACAGGTAGCTCATGAAGTTTCCTCTGCAATTAAAAATTCGTTTTGCAGTTGAATGCAATAACCATTCCACAATGCAAGGCGTGTGTATTCGCAACGCGTACCGGGCGACGCGCCATCAAACTTCTCGGTAAACGTTGCCGCTGTGTTTCATCGCGTTTCAATTCATGAAACATGTAACATGAATTGAAACGCCCTGTCACAGCGATCGGCAGCTCTTCATTCTTGATGCACATGCATGTAAGTCGCTGATTTTCCAAGAAATGCGGACACGAAAATGCGGGTGTCCGCGGCATTCAGGCGATCTGCGACCCTGTTGGCACGCGGCTTGCAATACAGGTGGCACGATCAACGCCATCAACAGGAAGCAACATGAGAGAGTCACGAGGAATGCTGTTCCGCCGCGCCGTGGAACAGGAGTCGCCGCTGCAGGTCGTCGGCACCATCACGGCCTACACCGCACGCATGGCCGAACAGTCCGGCTACAGGGCGATCTACCTGTCGGGCGGCGGCGTGGCCGCCAACTCACTGGGCATGCCCGACCTCGGCATCAGCACCATGGACGACGTGATCACCGATGCGCAGCGCATCACCGACACATGCGGCCTGCCGCTGCTGGTCGATATCGATACCGGCTGGGGTGGCGCGTTCAATATTGCCCGCACCATCCGCCACATGATCCGTGCCGACGTGGCCGCAGTGCATATGGAAGACCAGGTATCGTCCAAGCGCTGCGGCCATCGCCCGGGCAAGGAAATCGTGTCGAAGGAAGAAATGGTCGACCGCATCAAGGCCGCGGTCGATGCCCGCCACGATGAAAGCTTCGTCATCATGGCCCGTACCGATTCGCTGGCCGTCGAAGGGCTCAGTGCCGCCATCGACCGTGCCTGCGCGTATGTCGAGGCGGGTGCCGATATGATCTTCCCCGAGGCGATCACCGAACTGGCGATGTACACCCAGGTACGCAACGCGGTCAAGGTGCCGATCCTGGCCAACCTGACCGAGTTCGGCGCCACGCCGCTGTACACGCTCGACGAACTGCGCGAGGCAAAGGTCGATATCGCCCTGTACTGCTGCGGCGCCTACCGCGCCATGAATGCGGCGGCGCTCAATTTCTACAAGACCCTGCGCGCCGAAGGCACGCAGAAAAGCGTCGTCCCCACCATGCAGAGCCGCGCCGACCTGTACGAGTACCTGGGTTACCACGACTACGAGAACAAGCTCGACTCGCTGTTCGCCCAGGGCAAAGCCAAATAAACCAACCCAGACCAATATCCGGAGATCACGATGAACAACCCCGCTGAAGTGTCCGCATTCAAGCCGAAGAAATCGGTCGCCCTGTCCGGCGTCACCGCCGGCAACACCGCGCTGTGCTCGGTCGGCAAGACCGGCAACGATCTGCACTACCGCGGCTACGACATTCTCGACGTGGCCGACAGCTGCGAGTTCGAGGAAATCGCTCACCTGCTGGTGCACGGCACGCTGCCGAATGCCGCCGAACTGGCGGCCTACAAGACCCACCTGAAGGCCTTGCGCGGCCTGCCGCATGCCGTGAAGCTGGCGCTCGAAGCGCTGCCCGCGGCCAGCCATCCGATGGACGTGATGCGCACCGGCGTGTCGGCGCTGGGCTGCGCGCTGCCGGAAAAGGATGACCATAACGTGCCGGGCGCGCGTGACATCGCCGACCGCCTGATGGCCTCGTTCGGTTCGATGCTGCTGTACTGGTACCACTTCAGCCATAATGCCAAGCGCATCGACGTGGACACCGACGACGACTCGATCGGCGGCCATTTCCTGCACCTGCTGCACGGCGAAAAACCGCGTGCATCGTGGGTCAAGGCCATGCACACCTCGCTGATCCTGTATGCCGAGCACGAGTTCAACGCTTCCACCTTCACCGCCCGCGTCATCGCCGGCACCGGTTCCGATATCCACTCGGCCATCACCGGCGCCATCGGCGCGCTGCGCGGACCGAAGCACGGCGGCGCCAACGAAG
>DASVVD010000901.1:0-1545 GCA_036386715.1 Pseudoduganella sp. | reverse complement strand
GGCAGCGGCCGCCACATGGCCACCCCGGAATGATCCACGCCGCGGCACCCGTATGCCAACCGGACCGTCCAGCTGCACCGGCCGCGATGATAGGCCCATTAAAGAAACTACAAATTCTATTAAGTAATTTCTAATAATTATTGACAACTTCTCGCTTCTTGTATATCTTGATTGCTCGACAACAAACATAGCCCCGAGAAAACAACATGAAACTGCAATCCATCGTTCTGGCAGCAATCCTGAGCACCGCATTCGGCGGCGCCATGGCTGAAAACTACACCGCACCAGCTATCGCCCTGCAAGCCGATGCCGGCAACTGGTCGGCCGAGTTCGGCACTACCCACACGATCGGCAATTTCACCGACACCTTTACGTTCAGCTACAGCGGCGTGTCCGCCGATGCCACCGGCTTCGTTCGCAACATGCAGAACAAGCAAAGCAATATCGACTTCTACTCCGCGACGCTGAATGGCACGGCACTGGACCTGACGAACGGCGTCAAGTACTCCGACATCGACTTCGCGGACCTGCCGGTCAGCGGCATGCTGACCCTGGTCATCTCCGGCAAGGCAACCGGCAGCATCGCCAGCTACGCCGGCACGATCGACGTGACCTCGGCTGTTCCAGAGCCAACCACCTACGGCATGCTGCTGGGCGGCCTGGGCGTCATGGGCTTCCTGGCACGTCGCCGCAAGGCCTGATTGCCGCTCTTCGGGTAGCAAAAAAGACGCTTCGGCGTCTTTTTTTACGTGTGCACCCAGGCATGGGCCGGGCTAGTTCTCCCCGCGCCATTTATTCGCCGCCAGGGCTTGAGCTCTTCCGCTATACACCCATCTAAGCATCCCGGACCTGGGTGTTGCGCGACTTTTGCGGCCAGGCGCCTTTACTTTCCTCGCCAAAGCGGCAGTTTCGGCCGGCGATGACACGGCGACCCGGGGTGTTGCGGATGCCGGGGCCGCCGCCTTTTTCCCGCTCATGAAAGGACAAGCCGAGATGCGAAACCCGGACCGTCGGCACCCTCGCCCGCCGACAAGGACGATGGCAGTGGCAAGCATGCGGGCCCGGCTGTTGCGCGACGGCTTTCCGCGCATCCAGATGTTCATTCTCGTGTCGCTCACCGGGCTGGCCGGTTTCGGCGCATCGGCAGCGTTGCTCGGCGCCGGAGTCGATGCCATGGCGCTGCGTTATGCGATGGCAATGGGCGCCGCGTACATCGTCTTCCTGCTGCTCCTGTGGCTGTGGCTGCGCACCAGTGCAGCGGACTACCTCGACTGCCTGCCCACCGGCGAGTCCGGCGGCCACGCGCACGGCCCCGGGGGATTCGGCGGCAACGGCGGCAATTTCGATGGCGGCGGTGCCAGCGCGAATGCCGGTTTCGGCAGCGACGGGAGCGGCATCGGCGCAATCGGCGAGAAGCCGCTGGAGGCGATTGCCCAGGCAGAAGAAGGCGCGCTGCCGTTGGCCGTAGTCCTGCTCGCGTTGGGCATCGTCCTGTCATCCCTGTTCGTGGTCTGGTCGGCGCCTGTCCTGTTTGCCGAGATCCTG
>DASVVD010000900.1:0-6539 GCA_036386715.1 Pseudoduganella sp. | reverse complement strand
GCGGTTGCTGTCCAGGCCGGTGGTGCCAGAGCCGGCCAGGTTGGCGTTGGCGAAGTGCACCTGCGCCAGGCTGGCATCGGCCGTTTCCACGAATTTGATGCCGGTGAGCTTGGCGATGTACGACATGGCGCCGCGCGTGGCGGCCGCCTGCGAGGCCGTGAAGGCCTGCGGTGTGCTCAGCAGCGAGGTATTGCCGGCTTCGAGATTGCCCGCCGTCGAGAACGAGTAGTACAGCGTGTTGGTGCCGGGGGTGACGTAGTTCCAGTTCGGCAGGTTGCCGAGCAGCGAGTCGATGTAGTTCTGGCCGGAGAGGGTGGTGCTGGTAGCTTGTGCAACGGTTGCCATGGATGCTGAAAACCTTTTGAAACGGGAAGGTCTTCAGTATTGCCAATGGGCATGATGCGGTCAACCGTGCGCGCGGTGAGTGTGCACTCCTGTCCAGAAGGTCTAGCCAGGAGAACCATGCCGGTCGAACAACCGGCTTGCCCGAAAGTCTAGGCGCTGTTCGCGTAAGCTAGGCATTACCTGCTGGCATGGAACTTTATTCTGCGCTCGATGTCTCGACAGCGCTTCTATCGCCCGGCAACCGCCACACGAAGCCACTGCCTGGGCGTCGTCAATGTGGCAGCATCGAGTATCTGCTGCCAACCGGCGTAATGGTGGAGGTAGCGGCTGGCCACGCCATTGAAACGCCGCAGCCAGGTCTTGAAACGGCCATGCCATCCATTGACTCCCTGGATATGCAAGGCGCCGCGCGCCCGTATGCCGGCCTGCACGTTTACAAACTCGTGACTGATGCCGGTGCTCTTTGCAAATGCCTGGTAAGCCCTGGCCGCATCGCTGACCAGCAGCGCGTCGTGCGCCAGCACCGGCAGCAGGTACGTTGCCAGTTGCGACGCCGTGACTGGTCCACGACCAGTCACGAATGCACAGGTGTTACGGGTGCGGTCGCGGGCCACCAGGATGCAATCGAACTCCCGGCTGATACCTCGCCGCGCCGCCTTGCCGCCGCGCTTGCGGGCCGGGCGACCCAGGTTGCGCGAGCCCTTTTGTGAGACGAGATGATATGTCTCGTCGGCTTCGACGATACCCGACAGTCTGGGGAGCGGCGCCCGGCGCATTGCGGCGAGAAAGCGGTGGCGCCACCGGAAGCTGGTCGATTTCGCCACCGCCACCTGCCTGGCCGCCGTGCGCACCGTGTCGGACCCGATCAGGCATTGCAGATACGGCAGCCATTTCTCGCGCAGGCGCAGGCGGGCCAGCGGCGTGCCGGTCAACGCGTTGAAACTGCGCCCACAGCCAAGACAACGATAGCGCTGCAGGCCGTTGGCCTGGCCACAGCGGTGGCAACGGCTGCCGGCGCAGTGCGGACATAGTCGTTTGCTGGCCGCTCCCTCGATCAGCGTGAAGCAGTGCCCCGGTTGGGCGGCTGATGCGCAAAAGTTCTGCAAACAGGCCACTTCATCGGCTGAAAGCTGGAGCTCTGCCAGCGCCTTGAACAACACCTGGAAATCTGCCGTGCCCATGCTGGCCTCCTGATAGTCATGAAGTATCTCAACAGGAGGTCAGACAGTGTTGTGCTGTGGAAGTTCACATACTTTACGCGAACAGCGCCAAAGTCTAGGCCCCTTCGATCACGAGCCTGTCGCCCACATATACCCGGTAGCGCCTGATCCGCCCGGTCACCCCGTCCGGTCCCTGGCGTGGCGTGTAGCGCAGCCCGGCCACCTCGAACGGCGCGCCCAGGTCGAGCACCAGCCGGTGCGGCGGCTGGGCCACTGTCTTGCTGTAGCCCGAGTGCCAGAAGTCGGTATTCTGGCCGTTGATCGCATTGAGCGCCGTGCCGTCCTCCTTCGAGGCTTCCTCGCTGCTGGCGTAGGCGATCGTCCACAGCGTCTGGTTGAGCGTCTTGCCGTCCTTGCCGAGCAGCGCCAGTTCGGCGATCGCGGCGAAGGGCTTGCCGTCGAACGCGTCCAGTGCCTCGATGCACAGCTGGCGGCCGGTGGCGGGCTGGGCGAACGGCACGTCCTGCGTGGCGCCGCCGGGCTGGAAACGGCCTTCGTGCACCGGTTTCACGCCCTGCAGGGCAAGCCGCGCGGTGCTTGGCGGGCGCGCCAGGTCGCGCTCCGGGCGCAGCCGGTCGAGGATCGGCCTGGCCAGGCCGGCGATGCGGTTGTCCTGCGGGCCGGTCAGGTCCAGCACCACCACCTCGTTGCTGCCGGCCTTGATCCACGGGCCGGGCAGGTACATCGTCTGCGTGGGTCCGATGCTCCAGTAGCGGCCCAGGCAGCGGCCGTTGATCCACACGATGCCCTGGCCCCAGGTGGACATGTCGAGGAACGTGTCATGGCTTGCCGCGGCATCGAAACTGCCGCGCCAGAAAGCCGGGCCTTTCGTTCTTGCCTTGCCTGCCTGCCATGCCAGGGGCGGCAGCGCGCCGTCGGCATCGAAATCGATCGCCCTGATTTCCCAGTTTTCCAGCGGCGTGGCTTCCTTGCCCTTGGCTTCTTTTCCCTTCTCACGCAGCGTCACCGGGCCGTGCAGGCCCTTGCGGTCGTGGATCTCCACGCCGAAGTTCACCCGCGCGATCGTGTACAGCAGGATTTCCAGCGTGGTCTCCTTCGACCGGGCCGGCAGGTCGACGCGGAAGCGGCGGTAGCGGGTGTCCAGCGTGCCCACTTCCTTGCCGTCGATGGTGACCCAGGCCAGGTCGCGCACCTTGGCCGCTTCCAGCACGGCGGCCGGACCGGCTGGCAGCGTGACGCGGTAGGCGATCAGGCCGCGGCTGATGTCGTACTGCTCGATCGGCTTCGGCGTGACGTCCCGGATCACGCGCGGCGGCAGGTTGGTCATCACCGCTGCGCTCTCGGCCAGCGTGAAGGCCGGGATCGCTGTTACCGGCATCTGCGCGGGCGGCGCCGCCAGCGTTTCGCCCTGCTGCAGGTGGCGGCCGATGCCGGCGCGGTAGGCATCGAACTTCTTGCCGATCCAGCCCGCCTCGCCGATCGGCGCGTCGTAGTCGTAGCTGGTGGTGTCGGGACGGAACGGGCGGTCGCAGCCGCCCCACAGCCCGAACGAAGTGCCGCCGTGGGCCATGTACAGGCTGAACGAGCCGTTCGCCGCCAGCATCGCCTCGATGTCGGCCACCGCCTTGGTGGCGTCGCCGGTGCGGTGCGGCGCGCCCCAGGTGTCGAACCAGCCCGAGTAATACTCGCCGCACATCAGCGGGCCTTTCTGCACCTTGGCCAGTTCCTCGAAGCCGCGTTTCGGGTCGCTGCCGAAGTTCGCCACCGAGAACAGTTCGGGAATGTGCGTCTTGGCCACCGCGTTGGTGGGGTTGCACTGGAACAGCGGCACGTCGAAGCCGCCGTCGAGCAGGGCCTGGCGCATCACGCGCATGTATTCCAGGTCTTCGCCGAAGAAGCCGTACTCGTTCTCCACCTGCACCATCAGGATCGGGCCGCCATGCGTGACCTGCAGCGGGCCGAGCACGCGGCCCACTTCCTTCATCCAGCGGCGCGCCGGCTGCACGAAGTGGTCGTCGCGGGTGCGCAGGAACGCATCCGGCTTGTCGACGCCGGGGCTTTTCAGCAGCCACCACGGCAGGCCGCCCATCTCCCATTCGGCGCATGCATACGGGCCGGGGCGCAGGATCACCCACAGGCCCTCGGCCTGGGCCAGCCGGCAGAACTCGGCGGCGTCGCGCTGGGCGTTCCAGTCATAGCGCCCTTCGCGCCACTCGTGGTAGTTCCAGAACAGGTAGGCGCACACGGCGTTCAGCCCCATCGCCTTGATCGCCTTCAGCCGGTGCCCCCAGTATTCGCGCGGCACGCGGGCGAAGTGGACTTCGCCGCAGCGGATCTGCAGCGGCTTGCCGTCCAGCAGGAAATCGTTGTCGCCGATGGCGAAGCGGCCGGATTGCGCGGACGCCGCGGCGCCGGCGATCGAGGGGAGCAGGGTGCTGCCGACAGCGGCGGCGGTGCCGAGCAGTACGCGCCGGCGGGATGGCTGATTGGTCATGTGGTGTCGGTTGATGGCAGGTGCCGGGTTGGATGGAAGGCGCGCAGGCGCGCCAGGCAGGCGAGGCACAGCGCCGAGAAGACGGCGCCGCAGCCCAGGGTAAGACGGTAATCGTGGCCGGACAGGTCGAGCACCGGCCCCTGCACGATGCCGAGCAGGATACTGGCGCTGACGACCACGAAATCCTTGGTGGCGTTGAACTGCACGAAGCGCTCGCGCGGGAACAGCGCCATGGGCATCGACGCCGCGGCGGTCCACCATGCGCCCGAGACGATCACGTGGCACAGGTAGATGGCCTGGAAGCTGGCCGCATCGTGCACCATCAGCGTGCCGAGGGTGGCCACCGCGCAGTACAGCGCCATGACGATGGCGGAAATGCGCATCGCGCCGCAACGGTCGACCAGCCAGCCGATGGCGAATGCCGAGCCGATCGACACCGCGTAGCCGGTGGCGGTCAGCATGCCCAGCGTGGCCTTCGGCACCTCGCTGGCGTGCGCGAAGAACTGGTAGAACGTGTTGAACGGATTGAACGTGATGCCGGCGCAGACGAACATCGCGATGGCCCACAGGATCGGCGGCGCCGTGAAACCCTCGGGCAGGGCGCGGCCGCGCGATGCCGGGCCGGCCGGGGTGGCTGGTGCGGGCGGCGCGGGCGGTTCGCGCAAGCCCAGGCACATGGCCGCGATGCCGGCGCCGAAGACCACGCCGGTGCCGACGAGGATCCCCGCCAGGTGCTGGTCGGTGAGCGCGAAGATCCAGGCGTGGAAGGCGATGCCGGCGCCCAGGCCGACGATGCGGAACAGCGCGTAGAAACGGCCCAGCCAGCCGAACGGCACCACATCGTTGACCAGCCCGGTGAACAGCGACAGCGCGCACAGCGCGGCGCAGTCGAAGAAGGTCCAGAACAGGCCGAACGCGGCCAGGCGGCAGAGCTGCGCGCCGGGAGACAGGTCGCCCAGCAGCGCGTGGGCCGCGGCACCCAGCGCGGGCGAGTAGGCCAGGCCGACCAGTGCCGCACAGCCGGCTGGCGCGGCCACCAGCAGGAACGGCCGGCGCCGCCCGAGGCGGCCGCGGTGCCGGTCCGAACGCCAGCCCACCAGCGGCACCACGAACATCGACAGCAGGGCCGGCACCGTCGACAGCAGCAGCGAGGTGGCCGTGTCGGTGGCGCCGGCCACGCGCAGCAGTTCCAGGCCGGACGGCAGCGCCGCGCGGTCGCGCATCGCAATGCCCAGGTCGCCCAGCAGCAGCCAGCCCAGCATGCCGGCCAGGGCGGCGGTACCGGCAGCACCACCGGTACCAATGGAGCTACCGGCACCGCCGTCCTGGCCAGCCGTCCCCGCCACCTTGTCCACCACCGTCTCCACCTGCACGGCGCTGCCCGAACCGGCTGCGGCGGCCCGGGCCATCATTTTTCCGTGGCGGCGGCGGGCACCGGGCCGGTCGACTGCCGGACCACCAGTTCCATCGGGAAGGCGGTCTTCGCCGGCGCCACCACGCCGCCCTGGACCAGCGTGACCACGTCGCCCACCGCGCGGGCCGCCAGCTCGGCCAGCGGCTGGCGCATCGTCGTCAGCGGCGGGAACACGTGGCTCGACAGCGGGATATCGTCGAAGCCGATCACGGAAATGTCGGCCGGGACCTTCAGGCCATGGCTGTGGATCGCATCGATCGCGCCATACGCCATCTCGTCGTTGGCGGCAAAGATCGCCGTCGGCGGCCGGCGCAGTTCGAGCAGTTGCTGTGCGGCGGCACGTCCGGCGACCTGGTTGAACGCGCCGCCGACGACCAGCGACGCATCGGCGCGGATGCCGGCGGCGCGCAGCGCATCCTTGTAGCCTTTCTCGCGCTCGTCGCTCTGGCCGGTGTGCGGCGTGCCGGCCAGGAAGGCGATGCGGCGGTGGCCGAGCGCGACCAGGTGCTCCACCGCCAGGCGGGCGCCATTGCGGTTTTCCAGCGCCACCACCGGCATCTGCACCGGGCGGGCGTCGTAGTGCACCAGCACGCACGGCATGCGGTGCTGTTCCAGCACGTCCAGGTAGCCGTCCGCACCGTTCGGCATCACCAGCAGCAGGCCGTCGCACAGCTTGCTCAGCATGTCCACGGTGCCGGCGCGGGCCGGGCTGTCGAAGCGCTCGGCGTTGAACAGCAGGATGTCGTAGCCGCGGGCGCGCGCTTCGGCACTGATCGCCCGGGTGACCTCGTGCAGCACCAGCGAGCCGTAGTTGTTGACGAATACGCCGATCAGGTTGCTTTTGTCGCCGCGCATGCGGCGCGCCAGCATGTCCGGCGTGTAGTTCAGCTGCGCGGCCGCTTCCATGATGCGCGCACGTGCCGATTCCGACACGTAGCCGACGCCGCGGATCGCCCGCGATGCCGTGATCGGCGAGACGCCGGCGATTTTTGCGACTTCACTGAGCTTGCTGGACTTGCGCATGACGGATTCGGTGTGCTGGTGTGGAGCCCGACTGTACCAGAGCGCCCGGACTCCGGGCGGAAATGTGGTCACGTTACCACAG
>DASVVD010000899.1:0-3492 GCA_036386715.1 Pseudoduganella sp. | reverse complement strand
CTGGGACGACATCATCAAGGGCTACGAATACAGCGACGGCGAATACGTGGTGCTGTCCGACGAGGACCTGAAGCGGGCCAACGTGAAGGCCACGCAGACGATCGACATCCTCGCCTTCGTGAACGCCGAGGACGTGCCGCTGACCTACTACGAGACGCCCTACTATCTCGCGCCGGGCCGCGGCGGCGACAAGGTCTACGCGCTGCTGCGCGAGACCTTGCGGCGCTCCGGCCGGATCGGCATCGCCACGGTGGTGATCCGCACCAAGCAGCACCTGTGCGCGCTGGTGGCCAGCGAGGACGGCATCATCATGAACACCCTGCGCTACGCCGACGAGATCCGCGATGCCGAAGGCCTGGACCTGCCCGCCAAGGGGCTGAAGGGCGTGGGCATCACGGACAAGGAGCTGAAGATGGCGCTCTCGCTGGTGGAAGGCATGAGCGAGGAATGGGACCCGAGCCAGTACCACGACACGTACAAGGAAGACGTGCTTGCGCTGGTCGAGAAAAAGGTCAAGGCCGGGCAGACCAAGTCGATCACGATGCCGTCGAAGGAAACCGAGGCGGCACCGGCGTCGAACGTCATCGACCTGGTGGCGCTGCTGAAGCAGTCGCTCGGCAACAAGCCGGGCAAGGGCAGGAAGGCGGCGGCCGACGAGGACGACGACGCGGAAGAAGCAGAAGAAAAGGAGGCGCCGAAGTCAAGGAAGGCAGCGCCACGCAAGTCGGCCGGCCACCCTGCCGCCGTGCGGGGCGATGCCGCGTCGCGTGCGGCGCCGAAATCGGGTGCCGCCAAGGCGGCCGCTTCGAAGCCGGCGGCGCCGAAGAAAACCGCGGCGAAGTCCACCGCCGCGCCACGCAGGAAGGCCGCCTGACCAAACCCTGCGCGTTGCAAGGTGCACAGCCGGCCGGTGCCGCGATGCGATGCCGGCTGCCGCCCTCCTCTGCGGCATCAAGGTGGGCATCGACGCCGTTGCCGCCTCGCCGGGCGCTCGCCTTCGACCGGTGCCATGGCCCGGTATCACGGGCCTGGATTGCCACCGACTTGCACTATATCAAGGCGCCCGCCATAAAGTTCGTAAAAACAACGGGTTAAGTAGCAAACCCCGCCTTGCTGCACAACGTTATCCACAGTTTTTGTGCACAAGTCAGCCTGTCGGTCCTGCGCGGCTGCAACGTCAGCGCCCTATTGCTGCGCAATCCGCTTCGCATCCATTGCCGCCCGGCATGAAAGCCCCCCCGCCGCCCTTGCCGGCGCCGGCCGGCACCGCTACAGTACCGGCCATGATTGAACCCGACACCGCGCATGATTTCAAGCACGATTCTGCGCCCGACGGCGCGACCGTGGCCGCGTCCGACGCCGTGCAGGCACTGGCGATGGTCGGCGACCTGACGATGGGCCAGCCGCCCGGCCATTCCATGCGTACCGCCCGCCTGGCGGCGCGCGTGGCGCAAGCAGATGGCCTTGCACCTGGCGGCGTGGCGGATGCGCACCTGGTGGCACTGCTGCGCTGGTCGGGCGCTACGGCGAGCGCCGCAGGCTTTGCCGCGCTGACGGGCGACGACGTCGGCGGCCGCAACGCGATGCTGACCCGCACGCTGCCGGCCGGCCACGCGCTGACGCCTGCCGGCGTACTGCCGCTGGTGCAGGTGCATTGCGAGATCGCCGGCGACATCGCCCGCACTCTCGGGCTGCCTGCCGCCGTCGAGCAAGGCCTGCGGCGCGTCTTCGAACGCGTGGACGGCAGCGGCATGCCGGCCCGGCTGCATGGCGACGACATTCCGGCCGTGGTTTTTTACGCGGCACTGGCCGGCGACCTGGAAATCCTGTCGCGCGCGCATGGGCTCGACACGGCGTTGCGCCTGGTGGGCCAGCTGGCCGGCCGCAAATATCCTGCCGCCCTGGTCGAACGCATCGTGCCGCATGCGCGCGGCTGGCTTGCCGATGCCGATAACGATGCCGATAACGATGAGGCTGCCGGGCCGCCGCCCATCGCAGGTGCCGATGTTTCCCTCGCGCTGGTGGCCGATACGCTGGAACTCAAGCTGCCCTGGCTGGCCGGCTACTCGCGCCGCGTGGCCGGCCTGGCCCAGAGCGCCGCCGCACTGGCCGGCATGCCGGCCGCGCAGCAGCAATGCCTGGCACGCGCCGCGCTGCTGCACGGCATTGGCCGCGCGGCGATTCCGAACCCGGTCTGGCAGCGCCGCGGCCCGCTGCGGTCGGCGGAGTGGGAACAGGTGCGCCGGGTACCCTACTGGACGGCACGCCTTGCGACGCACGTGCCGGCGCTGGGCGCCGAAGCGCAGCTGGCATCGCATGCCTATGAACGCCTGGACGGCAGCGGTTACTTCCGCCGCCTGCCCCATGATGCGCTGGGGCCGGCGCAGCGGCTCCTCGCCGCGGCGGCCGCCTGGACAGCGCTATGCGCGCCGCGGCCCTGGCGCGCCGCATACGACCCGGCCGCCGCCACCGCGCTGCTGGCGGCGCAAGGCACGCGGTTCGACCGGCACGCCGTCGACGCCGTGATCGCCGCCGCTGCGCAGCCAGCCTTGCCGCGGCGCGGCGGCGTGCTGTCGGACCGTGAAGTGCAGGTGCTGCGCACGATCGGTGGCTGCGCCAGCGGCAGGGAGGCGGCGCGGGTCTTGCGCATCAGCACCGGCGCCGTGCGCACGCATGTCGACAGCATCCTTGAGAAGCTGGCGTGTTCCACGCGCGCGGCGGCAACGCTGAAGGCGTTGACGCTGGGACTGATCTGACGCAGCGCCCTACAATACGGCTTTCTGATCACGGAGAACCCGAATGGATGCACCGTTTCACGCGCTGCACCGCCAGCCGCAACCGCTGGTCCTGGCGGGCGACGTCCTCCACGGCCGGTCGGCTGCCCTGTGGACGAGGCCGAGGCTTACGGCACCGTCAATGCGCTGCTGCCGCAAGGCCGTGACGAATTAGCCTGAAACCAGCTGAAAATCAGCCGGGCTTGTAACCCAGCTGCTTCATCGCCTTCGTGATGGTCGCGGCACTCTTCGCATAGTCGGCCCAGGGCGTGTTGCCGTGATCGAGCCGGGTGTGCACGGTGGCCACGGTCCACTGGTCGCCGCCCGTCAGGTGTTCCAGCTCGCTCCAGTCGACCGGCACCGAGATGCCCATGCCGGGCCGGGCGCGGGCCGACCAGGCGGCAGCCGTGGTGGCGCCGCGGCCATTGCGCAGGTAATCGATGAAGATCCTGCCGACGCGGTTTTTCGGGCCGCTCTTGAAGGCAAAGCGGTCCGGCAGGGTGCGCGCCATGTGCTCGACGATGAAACTCGAAAAACCTTTCACGGTGTCCCAGTCGTGCTGCGGTCTCAAAGGCACCACCACGTGCAGGCCCTTGCCGCCGCTGGTCTTCAGGAATGACGGCAGGCCGAGTTCCGCGAGGAACGCGCGCATCAGCTGGGCTGCTTCCTGGATCCGTTGCCACGTCACGCCCTGCCCCGGATCGAGGTCGAACACCAT
>DASVVD010000898.1:0-5673 GCA_036386715.1 Pseudoduganella sp. | reverse complement strand
GGTTCGGGCTAACATGCCGCGATGGATACCACCGATACCCTCCACCCCCGCCCCCAGCTGACCCGCCCGGACTGGACCAGTCTCGATGGCATCTGGGAATTCGCTTTCGATGACGCAGACCTGGGCCGTGGCGAAGGCTGGCACGACGGCCGCACGCTGCCGCAGTCGATCGAAGTGCCGTTCCCTTACCAGAGCGAACGCTCCGGCATCGGCACCAGGGACGTGCATGAAATCGTCTGGTACGCGCGCACCTTCGAGGTGCCGGCCGGATGGGACGCGGATGCACCGCGCGACCTGCTGCTGCACTTCGGCGCCGTCGACTACAGCACCGAAGTCTGGATCAACGGCCGGCTGGCTGGCCGCAACCGCGGCGGGCACGTGCCGTTCTCGTTCAATATCGCGCCGTTCCTGGCCGATGGCGCCAACCGCATCACGCTGCGCGTGGAAGACCGGCAGGACCAGTACCAGCCGCGCGGCAAGCAGTCGTCTTCCGGCAAGCCGGTGCGCATCTATTACTGGTGCACCACCGGCATCTGGCAGACCGTGTGGCTGGAACCGGTGGCACCGGTGCGCATCGACTCGCTGCGCTGGCTGAAGACGGAACCGGACGGGCGCCTGTCGTTCGAAGTGCACCTGCACGGGCCGGCCGCCGCCTGGACGGTGGAGGTCGACGTGCTCGATGAAAGCGGCAACCGGGTCGCCTTCGCACAGGCCGAAACACGTTTCGCCACCGCCACGCTGGAGGCGCGGATCGATGCGCCGCAGGCCTGGTCGCCCGACCACCCGTACCTGTATGGCCTGCGCGTGCGCCTGCTCGCCGACGGCCGGGTGCTGGACGAAGTGGGTTCCTACTGCGGCCTGCGCCGCTTCGAGGCGCACGACAGCCACTTCCACCTGAACGGCCAGCGCACCTTCCTGCTGATGGTGCTGGACCAGGGCTACTGGCCCGATACCAACCTGGCCGCGCCCTCGGCCGGGGCGCTGCGCGACGACGTGGAATGGATCAAGCGGCTGGGCTTCAACGCCGTGCGCAAGCACCAGAAGATCGAGGACGAACGCTGGCTGTACTGGTGCGACCGGCTCGGCCTGCTGGTATGGGAAGAGATGCCGAGCACGCGCAACTGGTCGCTGGAGGCCGAGGAAGCCCTGCTGGCCGAGTGGGAACGCGCCGTGGTGCGCGATGCGGGCCACCCGTGCATCGTGGCCTGGGTGCCGCTGGTGGAAAGCTTCGGCTTCCCTGCCCTGTACCGCCACCCGAGCCAGCAGGCGTTCCTTGAAAAACTCGTGGTGCGCACGCGGCGGCTCGATCCGGGCCGCCTGATCGTCGACAACGACGGCTGGGAGCACACCGACCTCACCGACATCTGCTCGATCCACGACTACACGCAGCCGGGCGAGAAGCTGGTCGCGCGCTATGCCGAAACGCTGGCCACCGGCGTGCCGCCGCTGAAAGGCTGGTACAAGGACAAGCCGCTGTTCCTGGGCGGCGGCGAATACCGCGGCCAGCCGATCGTGCTGTCCGAAGTCGGCGGCTTCCTCAGCGAGCCCGAAGAAGACGATGCACCGCGCGACCGGCTGTTCGACTACTACGGCAGCGTGCGCTCCGGCGAGGAACTGCTGGCGCGCTACCGCGACCTGGTCGACAGCCTGGGCAGCCTCACCTTCCTTGCCGGCGCCTGCTATACCCAGTTCACTGACGTCGAACACGAAAAGAACGGCCTGCTCACGTTCGACCGCCAACCGAAAATCGACCCCGAACAGGTCGCCGCCCTGCACCGCGCGCTGCTGGAGCGGTATCGCAACGGCTGAAAGCCCGCTATCACTGTCGAGCTCGTATCAGGTGGTGCCTTGTTCATGTGCCGTGCCACAGGGTGCCAGGCACCATGTGACACGAGCTCGACAGTATGTGCGGAAAAATTTTCTGCACGGAAGTGTCTATTGTGTGGCGAGGAAATGTTTCAAAACGTATTATTGCGGATTGGACAGCTGTTACACTAGTTCGTTACACAATTTTCCGGAGAGCGCATGAGCATGGCAACCACGGCCCACCTGGCCACGATTCTTACCGACAACCACGATTCCCTGCTGGAGGTCTGGTTGGGCGGTATGCTGTCGCGCCTGGTGCGCCGCGACAAGGCGGCCGAGGGCGAGATCCGCCAGCAGGCCGGCCGCTTCCTGCCCCTGGTGGTGAAGGCGCTCGTCAAGGCCGAATCCTACGATTTCGATGCCCAGGCATGGTCCGAAGTGCGCCAGCAGCTGACGGACATCTCCGCCGCGCGCGTGCGCCAGGGCTTTTCGCCTACCGAGACCGCCACCTTCATCTTCTCGCTGAAGGAGCCGCTCTTCACGCTGCTGCGCAAGCAGTTGCCCGACGCGGAGACACTGACCACCGCGCTGGTGGAAATCAGTGCGCTGTTCGACCGCATGGGCCTGTACACGATCGAGGAATACCAGCGCAGCCGCGAGAGCGTGATCATGCGCCAGCAGCAGGAGCTGCTGGAACTGTCGACGCCCGTGGTGCAGCTGTGGAAGGACGTGCTGGCGCTGCCGCTGATCGGCACGCTCGACAGCGCGCGCACCCAGGTGGTGATGGAGAACCTGCTGCAGAAGATCATCGAAACGGGCGCCTCGATCGCGATCATCGACATCACCGGCGTGCCCACGGTCGACACGCTGGTCGCGCAGCACCTGCTGAAGACGGTGGCCGCCGCCCGCCTGATGGGCGCCGACTGCATCATCAGCGGCATTCGCCCGCAGATCGCGCAAACCATCGTGCACCTGGGCGTGAACCTGGAAGACGTGGTCACCAAGGCCACGCTGGCCGATGCCTTCCTGGTGGCGCTGAAACGCGTGGGCGCCACCGTGGTGCGCGCCGAAACGGCGTTCTGAGGCAGCCATGGAACGCATTCCCATCCTCAAAATGGGCGACCTGCTGCTGGTCACGATCCAGGTCGACATGCACGACCGGCTCGCGATGACGTTGCAGGACGACCTGACGTCGCGCATCGTGAAAGACCGCGCCCGCGGCGTGCTGATCGATATCTCGGCGCTGGACATCGTCGATTCCTTCATCGGCCGCATGATCAGCAATACGGCGGCGATGGCACGCATCCTCGATGCGCGCACGGTACTGGTCGGCATGCAGCCGGCGGTGGCCATCACGCTCGTCGAGCTGGGCCTCACGCTGCATGGCGTGAGCACGGCACTGAACGTCGAAAAAGGCGTCCAACTGCTCAAGCGCAGCGCGGACTAACCTGAAAGGCGATCCTTGAGCACTATCGATGTCGATGCCGTGGTACTGCAGGTCCGTTCCGATGAAGACGTGGTACGGCTGCGGCAAGCCGTGCGCGAGCAGATGATCGCCGACGGTTTTTCGCTGATCGACCAGACCAAGATGATCACGGCGGCCAGCGAACTGGCCCGCAACACGCTGCGCTATGGCGGCGGCGGCGAGGCGCACATGCAGAAGCTGCTGAAGGGTGCGCGCCGCGGCGTGGGCCTCACGTTCATCGACCATGGTCCCGGCATTCCGGATATTCCCCGCGCGCTGACCGATGGCTACACCACCGGCGGCGGCATGGGCCTCGGCCTGTCCGGCGCCAAGCGCCTGGCCGATGAATTCGAGCTCGACTCGGCCCCCGGCCAGGGCACCACGATAAGAATCTGCAAATGGAAACCATACTAGCCGCCGAGTACCGCCAGCGTTGCCATCCGCTCGAGGACAGCAGCCAGGTCGCGGCGGTGCGCCGTGCCGCGGTCGACCTGTGCATGCATCTCGGCTTCGACGAAACGGCCGCGGGCGAGGTGGCGATCGTCGTCACCGAGGCCGCCACCAATATCCTGAAGCACGCCGGCCAGGGCGAAATCGTGCTGCGCCCGCTGGCCGGGCGCGGTACGCACGGCATCGAGATCCTCGCGCTCGACAGTGGCCCCGGCATGGCCAGCGTGTCCGCCAGCATGGCGGACGGCCTGTCCACGGCCGGCAGCTATGGCGTCGGCCTGGGCGCGATGCGCCGCCTGTCGACCGAATTCGACATCTACAGCGCGCCCGGGCGCGGCACCGCGATCATGATGGCGCTGTGGCCGCGCCAGTCCGCCGCCTCCGCCGCCACGCCGGCGGAGGCGGCGCGCGATGCGCCGTCCCTGCGCTGGGGCGCGGTGTGCCTGCCGATGCATGGCGAGCACCTGTCCGGCGACAGCTGGGTGCTGGCGCACGATGCCACGTCGGCCACGGTGATGGTGGCGGATGGCCTGGGCCATGGCCCGCTGGCGGCCCAGGCTTCCGAGCTGGCCACCGCCACGGTCGCGCAGGCGCCGGACCTGCCCGCCGGCACGCTGCTGGAAGACATGCATGCGGCACTGCGATCCACGCGCGGCGCCGCGGCGGCTGTCGTGCGCATCGACATGCTGGATGACAGCCTGGCGTTTGCCGGCGTCGGCAACATCGCCGCGCACCTGTTCGCCGGCGGCGAACGGCGCCAGATGGTGTCGCACAACGGTATCGTGGGCAGCAACCTGCGCAAGGTGCAGGTGTTCGATGCGCCATGGGGCGACGACGCGCTGCTGATCCTGCATTCGGACGGCATCACCTCACGCTGGAACCTGGACGACTATCCCGGTCTGGCGCCCTGCCATCCGGCCGTGGTGGCGGGCGTGCTGTACCGCGATTTCAGCCGCGGCCGCGACGATGTCACGGTGCTGGCGTTGCGCGACAACAGGGGCTGGCAGCCATGACACCGATGTCTTCAAACGCCGCCACGGCCATCGTCGCGCAGGCGCGGCGGCAAACCAAGACGATGAGCCGGGCGCCATGAGCCTGCGCATCCTCAGCCTGCGCATCGAGCAGGAGCTCGACGTGGTGGCGTCGCGCCAGCGGGCGCGCCAGATCGCCACGCTGTGCGGCTTCAATGCGCAGGACCAGGCGCGCATCGCCACCGCCGTGTCGGAACTGGCGCGCAACGTCTACAGCTATGCCCGCGCCGGCCGTGTGGAGTTTGCCGTCGAGGGCAGCACGGCGCCGCAACTGCTGGTGATCCGCATCGAGGACAAGGGTCCCGGCATTGCGCACCTGGACGTGGTGCTGTCCGGCCGCTACCAGTCGCCCACCGGCATGGGCATGGGCATCGTCGGTGCGCGCCGCCTGATGGACCAGTTCGACATCCAGACCACGACGGACGCCAGCGCCGGCACCGGCATTGGCACTGGGACCACCGTCACGCTGAAAAAGCTGCTGCCGCCCGACGCGCCACTGTTGACGGCGGCCAGCGTGGGCGCGTTGAGCGCGCAGTTCGGCGCGCTGACGCCTGACGTGTCGGTGGCCGAAGTGCAGCAGCAGAACCGGGAACTGCTGGCCACGCTGGCCGAGCTGAAGACGCGCCAGGACGAACTGATGCAGCTGACCCGCGAGCTCGAGGACACCAACCGCGGCGTGGTCGCGCTGTATGCCGAGCTCGACGAAAAAGCCGGCCACCTGCGCCGCGCCGATGAAATGAAGTCGCGCTTCCTGTCCAACATGAGCCATGAATTCCGCACGCCGCTCAGCTCGATCCGGGCGCTGTCCAAGCTGCTGCTGGACCGGGTCGACGGCGACCTGACGGTGGAGCAGGAAAAGCAGGTCGGCTTCATCCTCAAGGGCACGATCGCGCTGAGCGACATGGTCGACGACCTGCTCGA
>DASVVD010000897.1:0-3241 GCA_036386715.1 Pseudoduganella sp. | reverse complement strand
ACATTGCCGGATGGGCAATACCGCGCTCGCTTCATCGTTACTTCATCATCTCGTCCAGCCCGGCGGCGAGTTCGTCCAGCGGCGGCATTTCCTCGATGGTGGCGGCGTCCAGCCCCAGAACCTCGCCCACCCCCTCCGGGAACGCTTCGGCGGCCTGCTCGCCGCCGGGTTCTTCCATTGCCCGAACACGCCATGCGGCCAAGTGGACGATCGCCGCCAGCCGGTCCACGGCGCCGCGCTCGAGCGGGGCGGGGAATGCCGCGATCGCATCCGAGAACACGGCGGGGAACTGCCAGCGCCGCGCCAGTTCGGCGCCCACGTCGGCATACGTAAAGCCCAGTGCTTCCCGTTCCACGTCAAGGCGGCGCCTGTCGAGCGGTGCCGCCACCGCGTCCAGCGCGGCCGCCTTGTCGGGCATCGATGCGTGGATCACGAGCTGGCCGATGGCATGCATCATGCCGATCGTGAACGCCAGCTCGCCGTTGTCGCGGGTTTTCTTTGCGATCCATTTGGCCGCCACGGCCGTGCGCATGCTGAAGCGCCAGAACTGTCCCAGGTCGAGCCCCGTCACCGATTTGAAGCCGTTTACGAGTCCGGAACTGATGACGAGCGTGCGCACGGCCACGAAGCCCAGCATCAGCACCGCATCTTCCACAGTACCGATGCTGCGTGACAGGTTGTAATAGGCCGAGTTCGCCAGGCGCAACAGCTTGGCGCTCAGTACCGGGTCGCGCGCCACCAGCCTGGCGATCTCCTCGGTGGACACGGATGCCTTGTCGAAACTGGCGACCAGCTCCTGGACGACCTTCGGCGCTGTCGGCAGCGCGGTGGACTGGTCGAACAATTCCTCCAGTGTCATGGTGCTTCTCCTTGAATTTTGTTGCTGTAAGTGAACTATAACGGATTTACGGCGCTGTTGAAGCGTATTCTTCCAGCCGTATTTTCCCGGCCCCTGCAGACTATCCACGATTTCTGCAGTCTGTCGCACAGTGCTCGCCGCGGCGACGCCCCACCGTCTACAGTACACGCTGGCTCACCACGCCCGTTTGTGCATCCTTTCGCTTACATTCAACAAGAAGGTATTTCATGCAAGCATTCCATTTACTGCGCCGTCCGCCACGGATGGGCACCCTCGCCATGGCGCTGTGCAGCGCGCTGGCCTTTGCCGATGGCCATGCGCAGCAATCCGGCCCGGTCGACCATCAGCCAGCACCGCAGCAGGCGAGGGGGCAAGCTGGTGCAGCCTTGCTGCCGGGTGACGATTTCTACGCGTTCGCCAATGGCCAGTGGCTGGCGGCTACCGGGATTCCCGCCGACCGCAGTACATGGAGCACCAGCGACGCGCTGGCTGAAGACACCGATCAACGCATCCTGCAACTGATCGAGGCCACCGGCCGGCAGCCGGGGACGGGCGATGCAGCACGGGTGGCCACGTACTATGCCGCCATCATGGATGAAGCGGGCATCGAGGCACGCGGCACGGCGCCGTTGCGGCCGCTGCTGGACAAGATTGCCGCCATCCGCGACAAGGCCGGCCTGACGCAGGCGCTGGGTGCCAGCCTGCGCGCCGACGTCGATCCGCTCAACAACACCGATTTCAGCACCGGCAACCTGTTCGGCATATGGATCGCCCAGGGCTTCACGGACCCCGACAATTACGTGCCCTACCTGCTGCAGGGTGGCCTCGGCATGCCGGACCGGGCGTTCTACCTGGAGGAAAACGAACGGATGAGCCGCCTGCGCACGGCTTACCAGGCGCATATCGCCGCGATGCTGAAACTGGCCGGCTTTACGGAACCCGAAGAGCGTGCCGCCCGGGTGTTCGAACTGGAGCGCAAGCTGGCACAGGCCCATGTGCCGCGCGAAGAGTCGGCCGATATGCAGAAGGCCAACAACCAGTGGCGCGACAGGGATTTCGCGGCCAGGGCGCCGGGCCTCGACTGGAAGGCGTTCTTCGCCAGCGCGGGCCTGGGCAAGCAAAAGAAGTTCATCGTCTACCACCCCAGGGCGATCATCGGCGCCGCCGCGCTCGTGGCCGGGATGCCGGTGCAGACATGGAAGGACTGGCTCGCATTCCAGACCGTCAACCAGTATGGCGGCAAGCTGCCGAAGGCGTTCGTGGACCAGCGCTTTGAATTCTACGGCCGCACGCTGAGCGGCACGCCGCAACTGCCGGCGCGCTGGAAGCGGGGCCTGGCCTCGCTCAACGACGCCATGCCGGAAGCGGTCGGCAAGATGTATGTCGACAGGTATTTTCCGCCGGCAGCCAAGGTCAAGGTGCAGCAGATGGTGACCAACATCATCGATGCGTTCCATGCGCGGATCGACCGGCTCGACTGGATGGCGCCGAGCACGAAGCGCGAAGCCCATGCCAAGCTGAAGGCACTGTACGTGGGAGTGGGCTATCCGGAAAAATGGACCTCCTACGCGGGGCTGGACGTGAAGCCGGACGATGCCTTCGGCAACGCCTGGCGCGCCGACCAGTTCCACTACCGGCACGAGCTGGCCAAGCTGGGCACGAAGGTGGATCCGAAGGAATGGTCGATGCCGCCGCAGCTCGTCAATGCCGTCAACATGCCGATGCAGAACGCGCTCAATTTCCCTGCCGCGATCCTGCAACCGCCGTTATTCGATCCGGACGGCCCGGATGCGGTGAACTATGGTGCCACCGGATCGGTCATCGGCCACGAGATCAGCCACAGCTTCGACAATATCGGCGCTTCGTTCGATGCCAGGGGCCGCCTGCGCGACTGGTGGACCACGGAGGACAGCGCGCATTTCAGCAAGGCTTCGCAATCGCTCGTGGCGCAATACTCTGCCTACCAGGCATTCCCGGACCTGAAACTGAACGGCCAGCTCACGCTGGGCGAAAACCTGGCCGACCTGGCCGGCCTGGCCGCGGCGCTGGATGCCTGGCATGCGGCGCAAGGCGGCAAGGCCGACATCGAAACCGACCGCCAGTTTTTCCTTGGCTATGCCGAGTCGTGGCGCACCAAGCCGCGCGAGGCGGCATTACGCAACCAGGTCACCACCGACGAGCATGCCCCGGCCCAGTGGCGTACCTACACGGTGCGCAACCTGGATGACTGGTACAAGGCCTTCGACGTGCAGCCCGGCCAGAAGCTGTACCTGCCGCCGGAAAGCCGCGTGCGCGTCTGGTAGCCGGACCGGGATACTGCCGTGAAGTGACACTTAGGCAGGCCTTAATTTCGACCGTCGGTAGGTGATTGCTTTTGCAATG
>DASVVD010000896.1:0-1934 GCA_036386715.1 Pseudoduganella sp. | reverse complement strand
CAGCCTGCCGGACAGGCAGCCTTGCCGGCGGACCTGTAACAGCCCAACAACGGCCCGAACAACAGCCCGACAACGGGTCCGACAACAGCCCGACAACGGCCCAACAACAGCCCGATAGCGAACCAAGAAGCGGGCCGCCAGCACGGGCTTTCGACGCCCCGGCCCCGCCAAACCAGATTTCGGGCTTTCCACTCTGAAATCCGGTAAAATGCGGGGGGTTTTTCCTTGCACGTTTTCCAGAAAGGCGCTCGGCAGGGCTTCCCGCCCGGAGCGCTTTTTGTATTTTGCCTGCTGTCCGGCCACCTGCCCGGCTGCTTTTTGGCTACTTATTTGGCTGCTTAATTGCCCAGTTACCTGCCCGTTCTTACGCCGTTTTTAATTCAATGAACAACATTCGCAATTTTTCCATCATCGCCCACATCGACCATGGCAAGTCCACGCTGGCGGACCGCATCATCCAGCTGTGCGGTGGCCTGTCGGACCGCGAGATGGAATCCCAGGTGCTCGATTCGATGGACCTCGAGCGCGAGCGCGGCATCACCATCAAGGCCCAGACGGCGGCGCTGAAATACAAGGCACGCGATGGCCAGGTCTATAACCTGAACCTGATCGACACGCCCGGCCACGTCGACTTCTCGTATGAAGTCTCGCGTTCGCTGTCGGCCTGCGAAGGCGCGCTGCTGGTCGTCGACGCCTCGCAGGGTGTCGAGGCGCAGACCGTCGCCAACTGCTACACGGCGCTGGACCTCGGTGTCGAGGTGGTGCCGGTGCTGAACAAGATCGACCTGCCGAACGCCGACCCGGCTTCCGCCATCTCCGAGATCGAAGACGTGATCGGCATCGAGGCCGGCGATGCCGTGCACTGCTCGGCCAAGACCGGCCTGGGCGTGGAGGACGTGCTGGAATCGATCATCGCCAAGGTACCGGCGCCGAAGGGCGACCCGGAGGCGCCGCTGCAGGCTCTGATCATCGACTCGTGGTACGACGCCTACGTGGGCGTCGTCATGCTGGTGCGCGTGGTCAACGGCACACTGAAGCCGAAGGAAAAGATCCGCCTGATGGCCACCGACTCGGTGCAGCTGGTGGAAGATATCGGCATCTTCTCGCCGCGTTCCGTGTCGCTGCCGCAGCTGTCGGCCGGCCAGGTGGGCTTCGTGATCGCCGGCATCAAGGAACTGAAGGCGGCCAAGGTGGGCGACACCGTCACCCACGCCGCCAAGCCGGCCCCGGCTCCGCTGCCAGGCTTTAAGGAAGTCCAGCCGCAGGTGTTCGCCGGCCTGTTCCCGGTGGAAGCGAACCAGTACGACGCGCTGCGCGACTCGCTGGAAAAGCTCAAGCTGAACGATGCCGCGCTGATGTACGAGCCGGAAGTGTCGCAGGCGCTGGGCTTCGGCTTCCGCTGCGGCTTCCTGGGCCTGCTGCACATGGAAATCGTGCAGGAGCGCCTGGAGCGCGAGTTCGACATGGACCTGATCACCACGGCGCCCACGGTGGTCTACGAGGTCGAGCTGCGCGACGGTTCCATCGTGAAGGTGGACAATCCTTCGCGCATGCCCGACCCGACCCAGATCAACGACGTGCGCGAGCCGATCGTCACCGTCAACCTGTACATGCCGCAGGAGTATGTCGGTTCGGTGATCACGCTGTGCATCGGCAAGCGCGGCGTGCAGCTCGACATGGCCTACCACGGCCGCCAGGTGAAGCTGGTGTACGAGATGCCGATGGCCGAGATCGTGCTGGACTTCTTCGACAAGCTCAAGTCCACCTCGCGCGGCTATGCGTCGATGGACTACGAGTTCAAGGAATACCGCTCGGCGGACGTGGTCAAGGTCGACATGCTGATCAACAGCGAGAAGGTCGACGCGCTAGCCATCATCGTGCACCGCGCCAATGCGCCGTACCGCGGCCGCCAGGTGGCGGCGAAGATGCGCGAA
>DASVVD010000895.1:0-3424 GCA_036386715.1 Pseudoduganella sp. | reverse complement strand
ATGTGGATGCTGTTCGAGGTCGGGCTGCTGGTCTCGCCGATGTTCGTGCGGATGACACAGGCGCCCGAGGAAAGCACTTAACTGCGCGCCGTGCCTTCCAGCTCGGGCACGTCCTTCAGTTCCTCGTCCATGGCATGCTTGATCGAGGTGTTTTCGACAATCACCAGCAGTGCCGATCCGATCACCATGCCCAGCCCGGCCACGGTGCCGACGAGCCCCACGTACTTGAGCACCGGGTTGCCCTTGAAGACGGCGTCGAGGGCCCCCGAGATCAGGGCCAGCAGCAGGCAGATCGCCGCCCACAGGCCAAGGCTGGTGGCCCAGCGCATCTGCTCGACCCGCTTGCGGTACAACTTGATCTGCGTGCCGATCAGGTCGCGCCGCGTGGTGTCCCTGCCGCCCCTGAACTCCTCGATCATGTCGCGATAACGTTCGTAGGCGGCGCTGTAGCGTGCCTGCAGGAACGTCATGAAGATCCATGACGCGAACACCAGGCTGGCGGTCGGACCAACGGCACCCAGGACATCTTTCAACTCGAACTGCATGATTCCTCCTTTCATTTGGCAAGGAGGCCATGCTATGTCAGCGGTGATGGTAGCGGCACACGGTTCCGGCAGGCTACACGGAGCCGGTTTTTTGCTTGCCGGCGGTGCATGCCAACGCCCGCGCACCGGCCGAAACGCCTGCTGCAGCGCCTTCGGCATCCGGCCTGCGCCCGAATGAACAACGGCCCGGCCGAAAATTCGACCGGGCCGTCAGGCCTTCCTGGGCGCTACACCGTCCGTGTCCCGAAAAGGACCTGGGCCGGACGGCATCGGCGCCAGCGCGCCGTTTTCACGTCACTTACTTTTTCTTGGTTGCCTTGCCGGTGCTCTTGGCTGGCGCGGCGGTTGCCGTTGCGGGAACCAGGCCTCCCTGCACGCCCAGCGTGCCGCCGGTGCCCAGCCCGCCCGCCACTTCCTGCGCCTTGTAGTCGCGTGTCGCACGAACCAGCTGGTTGTACGAATCCATGAAGGCGGCTACCAGGATCTTGCCTTCGGGCGTATTCGACCAGCCGCCAGCGCCGCCGAACGCACCGCCGCCAAACAGGCCGCCGAACATGTTGAAGTCGAAGTTCTTGGCGCTGCCTTCGGCTGCGGACAGCTGCACGCCCGACCGGTTGTCGATCATCAGCAGGGTAGTGGAGGCTTCGTTGGCTTTCATGCCGCCGGCCACCATGCCGGCCACGCTGCCGATGAGGCCGAAACCGCCGAGTGCGCCGCTCACGCCCTGCGTGCCTTTCTGGCTGAAGGTGATCGTCGGGCTCATCGTGTAGTCCGCCGCCACCATCTGGCCCTTGCCGAAACTGCTGCCCGTACGCATTTCACCCGAGGCATTCAGGTCGCGTTCGGTCATCATGTTCTGCATCGCGGCGCCCCGCTCGACGACCACGAAGCAGTTCGATTGCTGGATCAGCTTGCGCAGCACAGGCACGGTGGAGCCGAGCTTGTATTGCGTCAGCGTCTGGTACCACGGCGCATGCTGGTCTTCGACCACGCTCAGCGTGCCGAGCGTGCGGTCGCATTTTTCCAGCTGCGGGTTGGCGTTGGAGGCATTGGCACCGCCGGCGGAGCCGGACGCGACGGTTGGCGCAGCGCCCAGTTGCGGCACCGAGCCGGCACAGGCGGACAGCAATGCCACGCCGCCCAGCAACGGCAGCAGGCGCAGGGTACCCAGGTCAGGGCGGGGAATACGGATTTTCACGATGGGGCTCCTTCAGGACAAAAAATTGGACACGGTTCCCGGCATGTCGATGCCAGGAACTGCGCGTCCATTGTTGTCCGTCAGGCTATATTAAAAAACAACTCGTGGCAAATAAATTGTAATACTAGCAATATGATAGTCATGCCGCCCAGAGGGGATTGCCAGTGAAAACAGGACGTGGCGTTGTTGCAGCCACGCCAAAACGCCCGGGTTACTGCATCAGCTCGCGGATCACCTTGACCGGCGCGCTGCCGTAGCCCAGGAACTCTTCGTTGAACGCCTTTTGCGAAAACTTCGTGCCGAGTGCAGTGCGGCGCTGTTCGCGCAGTTCCATGATCTCGCTGTAGCCGCTGAAATAAGACGTCAGCTGCACGGAAGACAGCGTGGCGCGCCGCCACTTCTCGGCCGCTTCCTGCCTGGTCTGGAACGCCTGCCGGGTCAGCAGGTCGAGCGCCTGGTCCTGCGGCATGTCCAGCACGTGCACGCTGTAGTCGAGAATCGTGTTCGTCACGCTGCGCAGGTTCCACTTCGAATACATCAGCCACATCTCGGGCGAGTTGTCATAGCCCGATTCCAGCATCATCCGCTCGCTGAACACGGCCCAGCCCTCGACCATCGCACCGTTGCCGAAGATGGATTTCACCAGCGACGGCGACTTGTTCGCATACACCAGTTGCGCGTAGTGGCCGGGAATGGCCTCGTGCATGTTCAGGATCTGCAGGATCCAGTGGTTGTATTCGCGCAGGCTGCTCTCGGCCTGTTCCGGCGTGGCGCCTGTCAGCGGCGTCACGTTGTAATACGTGCGGTCCTGCGGGCGGTAAGGGCCGGGCGCCTCGATGCTGGCGCCGGCCACGCCGCGCTGGTAAGCGGGCGTTTCGCGCACCACCAGCGGTTTGTTCGCGTCGAGCGTCAGCAGGTCGCTCTTCGTCACCCATTCCTGCAGCTTCGGAATCTGCGCCTTGATCTCCTCGACGAAGCGCTCCGGCGCCACGTGGTTGCCGGAGAGCTTGTCGACCATCATGCCGATCTTGGCGTAGCGGTCGGCCGGCTTCGCCACATCGGCCAGGTACTTTGGCCACAGCTCGTCGCTGATACGGTCCATGTTGGCCAGCAATTCGTCGCGCGCCGCCAGTGCTTTCTGGTAGGTGTGCTCGGCGCTGCTGGCCGACTGGATGTCGAAGGCGAACTTCTGCTCGTACATGGCCTTGCCGATGCGGAACGAGCGGGCGCCCGAGACCGCCAGCATCTTGTCCGTTTCGCCCAGCCAGGCGGCATAGGCTTGCACGGCGGTTTTCGCCGCCGCCACGCGCTGGGCGAACAGGCCCTTTTCGTTCGCGGCCAGCGTGGACGACTGGGCTTCCTTGTCCAGTTCTTCCAGCAGGGCGATCACGCCGGGGGCCTGCGCGATCGCCAGCTGCGTGTGCTCGCGCGTGGGTGCGGTGATATTGGTGCGCGCGGCATCGTAATAGGCCGGCACGTTGGCGATCCGGCGCAGCAGCGTGCGCAAACGCTGCGACCTGGCCGCATAGTCGGTGTGCAGGATGTAGTCGATCGGGCCGGCAATGTTGTACAGCGCCGGGTTCCACTCGAACTCACGGAACGTGGTCAGGTACCAGCGGTCGGCATTGAGCTTGTTGACGAGCAGCGCCATGTCGGTGCGCTGGCGCGGCGACAGCTGGCG
>DASVVD010000894.1:0-1582 GCA_036386715.1 Pseudoduganella sp. | reverse complement strand
AGAAAACTTGAGACTGACATTCAGGTCGTGAAGTGAAATAGTGCAACTATGAATTCTTCGAACGAACGCGAAAGCTTCAGCCAGCGACTCCAGCAGGCTTTAAAAAATGCTCACTATTCTCCGGATAGCCCCACCAGGCTGGCGCGGGAATTCAACATCCGGTTCGAAGGTCGGCCGATTACCGTGCACGCTGCGCGCAAATGGCTGGTAGGCGAGGCAATCCCCACGCAAGAGAAACTGCGCATGATCGCGCAGTGGCTGGGCGTGCCGGCGGAATGGCTGCGCTTCGGCGGGCCGGAATCGGCCGCACCGGCCGGCGAAGGCGCCAATGGCTTGTCGCGTTTCGAATCGGCGGATGTGAAGCTGATCGCGGACCTGCAGCGCCTGGACGAACATCACCGGCAGATCGCACGGGAATTCATCCGCATGCTGGTGCGGGTCAATTACACCAAGTAAGCCGGCCCATGGTGCGCCGCCAGTAGCCCAAGGCTGCAACCGGCCAGGCGTGAGCCGCCCACCTGATGCCTGCTCGCCCGCGGTTGCCGGATAGTTGCCGTGATTTTTGCCGCAATGCTTGGCGCAATACTTGCCGCGATTTTTGCTGCGATTTTGCCGCAACAGTTGCCGGCTTAGCCGCCGAGCCCGTTCCAGCGCGGCGCAGTGCCGCTGTCCGGGTCCACGCCAATCAGGTCGAGAACACGTGCCACAGTATGGTCCACGAGATCGTCGATCGTTTGCGGCCGGTGGTAAAACGCCGGCAGCGGCGGGAACACGATGCCGCCCATCTCGGTCACGGCCGTCATGTTGCGCAGGTGGGCAAGGTTGAAGGGCGTTTCACGCACCATCAGCACCAGCCTGCGGCGTTCTTTGAGCATGACGTCGGCGGCGCGCGCGACCAGGTTGTCCGCCAGGCCATGGGCCACGGCAGCCAGTGTCTTCATCGAGCAGGGCGCGATCACCATCGCATCGGTCAGGTAGGAGCCGCTGGCAATCGAGGCGCCCACATTGTTGGCCTTGTGCACGACGTGCGCGAGCGCTTCCACATCGCGCCGGGCCAGGCCCGTTTCCTCGTGCAGCGTCAGCACCGCGGCATCGGAAATCACGAGATGCGATTCGACGCCGGGCAGGGTGCCCAGCGTTTGCAGCAGGCGCACGCCATACACGGCGCCGGTGGCACCCGTGATGGCGACAACGACCCGCCGCGCGCGTCCGGACACGACTGTCTGGCCCGCCTCAGCCCGACCTTCAGTCAGCCTTGTTGTCCAGCAGCGACTTCAGTTCGCCCGACTCGTACATCTCGTTCATGATGTCCGAACCGCCAACGAATTCACCACGCACGTACAGCTGCGGGATGGTCGGCCAGTTGGAGAAGTCCTTGATGCCCTGGCGCACTTCCGGATCTTCCAGAACGTTTACCGTGGCGATGTTATCCACGCCGCAGGCCTTCAGGATCTGGATCGCGCGGCCGGAGAAGCCGCATTGCGGAAATTGCGCAGTGCCTTTCATGAACAGCACCACCGGGGTGCCGGACACGGTTTCCTTGATCCATTGTTGTACGTCGCTCATAGCTGCCTCGAAAAAG
>DASVVD010000893.1:0-5810 GCA_036386715.1 Pseudoduganella sp. | reverse complement strand
CAGGTCCGGCCTGGCATGCGCCATGTGGATGCCCAGCATCGAGCCCCACGAACTGCCCCACAGCAGCACCTTGCGCTTGCCAAGGTGCCGCGCCAGGTACTCGGTCACGGCGATGCCGTCGGCCGTCATCTGCTCCAGCGTCAGCGGCGTGTCTTCCGCCGGCGGCTTGCGGCCATACGTCATGCCTGCGCCGCGCTGGTCCCATTGCACCAGGGTGAAGTCCCGCTCCCAGGCGCCGAACAGGCTGTCGGCGAACGGGCTCAATGGATTGCCGGGCCCGCCATGGACGAACAGCACCACCGGGTTGCCGCAGCGCCGGCCCTTGATCGTCACCCATTGCTCGATGCCGTTGACCGGCACGAAAGCCTGCTCATCGATCGGCTGCGCGGGATCGGTGCACGCTGCGTGTGCAGCCGGCGGCGCGGCGAGCAGCAGCATGGACAGCAGCATGGACAGCGCTAGCGCAAGACGAGGCATGGGACTCCCTGGAATGGACAGTCCAGCTTAGCCCAACCTTTTCAACTGTGGCAAGCCATTCCTGCACCCGTAAAAAAGCCGGGCATTGCCCGGCTTTTCGCGTTCACCGGGGCCGGTCAGCCGCCGATCACGCCGCAGGCGATGCGGGCGCCGCCACCGCCCAGCGGCGCGGGCTGGTCGGCGTAGTTGTCGCCGCCGGCGTGGATCATCAGCGCGCGGCCCTTCACGTCGGCCAGCGTCTTCAGTTGCGGCGCCTGCACCGGCGTCTTCGCCGAGCCGTCGGCGGCCACTTCCAGGCGCGGCAGGTCGCCCGCGTGGCCGTCCTTCTCGGCCTTGCCCGGGCCATGGTGCGATTTCGTATCATGCGGATCGAGGTGGCCACCGGCGGCGCCCGCCGGCACTTTCTTGCCATCCGTCTCGGCTGTCGAGCAGTCGCCCTTGGCATGCACGTGGAAGCCGCGCGGGCCCGGCGGCAGGCCGGTCAGTGCCGGCGTAAACGTCAGGCCGCCAGCCGTTTCCGAGATCGTCACGGTGCCCAGCGCCTTGCCGGTGCCGGAGGCGTCGACGGCGTGCACTGGCACGGTCACGTCCGCGGCCTGCGCGTACGCGGCCACGGTGGCAAAGGCTGCCAGGGCGAGAGTATGTCGGATCGAATTTTTCATGATGTGCTCCTCTGGTGGATGCCGCACCGTCGCGGTCGGCTGAATCTTGCAATCCTATCACTATTGCCGCCCGACAGGACACACGACAGGCGTAAAAAAAGCCGGGCAAGCCCGGCTTTTTCCATCCTGCCGGCCGATCAGCCGACGAACTTGCGCGCGTTGCGGAACATCCGCATCCACGGCGAATCCTCGCTCCAGCCATCCGGCGCCCACGAATGCTGGACGGTGCGGAACACGCGCTCGGCGTGCGGCATCAGCACCGTGAAGCGGCCGTCCGGCGTGGTCACCGACGTCACGCCGCGCGGCGAACCGTTCGGATTGAACGGATAAGCTTCGGTGGCGTTGCCGCGGTTGTCGACGTAGCGCATCGCGGTGATCGCCTCATCGAGGTTGCCGGTCTGGCTGAAGTCGGCAAAACCCTCGCCGTGCGCGATGGCGATCGGCGTCTGCGTGCCAGCCATGCCCTGGAAGAAGATCGACGGCGAATCAAGCACCTCGACCAGTGCGAAGCGTGCCTCGAATTTCTCCGACTTGTTGGTCGTGAACTTCGGCCAGGCCTGCGCGCCAGGGATGATCGACTTCAGGTTACTCATCATCTGGCAGCCATTGCAGATCCCCAAGCCGAACGTGTCGGTGCGGCCGAAGAAGCGCGCGAACTGCTCGGCCAGCGCCGGATTGAACAGGATCGACTTGGCCCAGCCCTCGCCCGCGCCCAGCACGTCGCCGTACGAGAAGCCGCCCACGGCGATCACGCCCTGGAAGTCATCGAGCCTGGCGCGGCCGGCGATCAGGTCGCTCATGTGCACGTCGATCGCGGCAAAGCCGGCCTGGTGCATTACCCACGCCGTCTCGATATGCGAGTTGACGCCCTGTTCGCGCAGGATGGCGACACGCGGGCGCGCGCCGGTCGCCAGGAACGGCGCCGCCACGTTCTCGTTCAGGTCGAACGTGATCTTCGGCGTCATGCCCGGATCCTGCTCGTCCAGCAGGCGGTCGTATTCCTGGTCCGCGGTGGCCGGGTTCTCGCGCATGCGCGAGATGCGCCAGCTGGTTTCGCTCCACAGGCGGTGCAGTTCGGCGCGCGGCTTCGAGTACACCAGCTTGGCGTCGCGGGTGAACTCGATCACGCCGCGTTCGTTCGGCTTGCCGATGATGTGGCTGCAGGCGCCCAGTTGGTATGAACGCAGCACATCCATCACGGCCGATTTCTCGTCGGCACGCACCTGGATCACGGCGCCCAGCTCCTCGCTGAACAGCGCGCGCAGCGTCAGCTCGTTGCGGCGCTCGCCCACCTGGGTGGTCCAGTTCTTGGCGTCGCCCCAGTCGGCCGCGTGCTCGCCTTCGAGCGTCAGCATGTCGAGGTTGACGGACAGGCCGGCGCGGCCGGCAAAGGCCATCTCCACCAGCGTGGCATACAGGCCGCCATCGGAACGGTCGTGGTAAGCCAGCAGCTTGCCTTCCCTGTTCAGTTGCTGGATCGCCGCGAAGAAGCCCTTCAGGTCCTCGGCGCTGTCGACGTCCGGCGTGTCATTACCCAACTGGCCCAGCACCTGCGACAGGATCGATGCGCCCATGCGGTTCTTGCCGCGGCCCAGGTCGATCACGATGAGCGCGGTCTCGCCCAGGTCCGTGCGGATCTGCGGCGTCAGCGACTTGCGCACGTCGTAGACCGGCGCGAAGCCGGACACGATCAGCGACACCGGGGAAACGACGGCCTTCTGCTCGCCGTCATCGGTCCAGGTGGTGCGCATCGACAGCGAATCCTTGCCGACCGGGATCGAGATGCCCAGTGCCGGGCACAGGTCCATGCCGACCGCCTTCACGGTATCGAACAGCGCCGCATCCTGCCCGGGCTGGCCGCAGGCCGCCATCCAGTTGGCCGACAGCTTGATCGACGCGATATCCTCGATCGGCGCCGCGGCCAGGTTGGTGATCGTCTCGCCCACCGCCATGCGACCCGAGGCCGGCGCGCCGATAACCGCCAGCGGCGTGCGCTCGCCCATCGCCATCGCTTCGCCCACATAGCCGTCGTACGACAGCGTGGTCACGGCGCAGTCGCCCACCGGCACCTGCCATGGGCCGACCATCTGGTCGCGCACCGACATGCCGCCCACCGTGCGGTCGCCGATCGTGATCAGGAAGCTCTTGTCGCCCACGGTCGGCTGCAGCAGCACGCGCTGCGCCGCTTCTTCCAGCGCCACGCCGGTCAGGTCGAGTGCCGGATAGTCGCGCTGCACGTGCTGCACATCGCGGTGCATCTTCGGCGGTTTGCCGAGCAGCACATCCATCGGCATGTCGACCGGCTCGTTGCCATTGTCCGGATCGATCAGTTTCAGCTGGCGCTCCTCGGTGGCCGTGCCGACCACCGCGAACGGCGCGCGCTCGCGTTCGCACAGGGCGCGGAACGTGGCCAGGCTTTCCGGCGCGATCGCGAGCACGTAGCGCTCCTGCGATTCGTTCGACCAGATTTCCTTGGGCGCCATGCCGGATTCTTCCAGCGGCACCTTGCGCAGGTCGAAGATCGCGCCGCGCCCGGCATCGTTGGTGATTTCCGGGAACGCATTGGACAGGCCGCCCGCGCCCACGTCGTGGATCGAGATGATCGGATTGTGCTCGCCCATCTGCCAGCAGCCGTTGATGACTTCCTGGGCGCGGCGTTCCATTTCCGGGTTGCCGCGCTGGACCGAATCGAAGTCCAGGTCGGCCGTATTGGTGCCGGTCGCCATCGACGAGGCGGCCGAACCGCCCATGCCGATGCGCATGCCCGGGCCGCCCAGCTGGACCAGCAGGCTGCCCACCGGGATATCGTTCTTGTGGGTGTGCTGCGCCGAGATATTGCCGATGCCGCCGGCGATCATGATCGGCTTGTGGTAGCCGTACACGGCGTCGCCCGCGTTCTGCTCGTACGTGCGGAAGTAACCGCCCAGCACGGGCCGGCCGAATTCGTTCGAGAACGCGGCGCCGCCCAGCGGACCTTCGATCATGATCTGCAGCGGCGAAGCGATGCGCTCCGGCTTGCCATACGCCGCCTCGGTCTTGCCCTCCGTGCTCGTCACCGCCCTGGTCACATCGGAGGCGTTTTCCCACGGCCGCACGGCATCGGGCAGCAGCAGGTTCGATACCGTGAAGCCGGCCAGGCCCGCCTTCGGCTTGGCGCCGCGGCCGGTCGCGCCCTCGTCGCGGATCTCGCCGCCCGCGCCGGTGGAGGCACCCGGGAACGGCGAAATCGCGGTCGGGTGGTTGTGCGTTTCGACCTTCATCAGGGTGTGGACCAGTTCGGTCGAGGCGCCGTATTCCTGGCCTTCGCCGCGCGGGAAGAAACGGGTGACCGTGGCGCCTTCCATGATCGACGAATTGTCGGAATAGGCGACGATGGTGCCCTTCGGCTGCTTCTCGTGCGTGTTCTTGATCATCTTGAACAGCGAGCGGTCCTGCGCCACGCCGTCGATGGTCCAGTCGGCATTGAAGATCTTGTGGCGGCAGTGCTCGGAGTTGGCCTGCGCGAACATCATCAGCTCGACATCGGTCGGGTTGCGTTTCGCCGCCGTGAACGCGTCGTTCAGGTAATCGATCTCGTCGGTCGACATCGCCAGGCCCAGCTCGGTATTGGCGCGCACCAGCGCTTCGCGCCCATTGCCCAGCACATCCACCGATTCAAGGGCCTTGCCTTCCAGGCTGCGGAACAGTCCGGCCGCCTGGCCGGCATCGCGCAGCACCGATTCCGTCATGCGGTCGTGCAGCAGTGCGGCCACGGCCTGCGCCTGCTCGGCATTGAGTCCCTTGGCGGCGCCCAGGCTGGTGCCCAGGATGCCGCCCTTGAGCACCACGCGATACGCCACGCCCCGCTCCACGCGGTGGATATGCGTCATGCCGCAGTTGTGCACGATGTCCGTGGCTTTCGATGCCCATGGCGAAATCGTGCCGAAGCGCGGGATCACCACGAAGGCTTCCACGGCGCCGTCGTTCACGTCCGCCTGGGCCGGCTCGCCGTAGGTCAGCAGGCCGTTCAGGCGCGTGCGATCCGCGTCGGACAGTTCCGCAGGGGTATCGACGAAGTGGACGTAATGGGCCTGGACCGCCGTCACGGCGGGAAGCACGGCTTGCAGCTGGGCGAGAAGACGCTGACTACGGAATGCGGACAGGGCGTTGGAGCCCGGAAGTATCAACATGGTTGGGAGCGAGTCGGTGCAGCAGGGCTGCGGATTAATGAAGAAGCGGAAGAAGATGCGGAAATGTGCACGGCGGTGTATCCCAGGGCCTTCGAATTGCACCAGCGCTGAATGGGCTGGTTGATTTGCCGGCATTATACCTCTTTCAACGTTTACTTTATAGGGCCGTATGGAGGGCGAATGGAGAGCTCGATACCGGGCTGCAATCATCACCGGACCTCGTGGGTGGCCGTGGAATGCGTTGACAAAAAAGAAAATCACCCATAAAGTGATATCACTTTAATATACCTACGGAGGTCGGCATGGCTGCACAGATTCGGCAGGAAGCGCGCCAGGAAGCGCTGTTCGCATCGGTCAACGGCTACCTCGCCGCGGCCGGCGGCGTGCTGCTCGTGATTGCCGGCGTGCTGGCGCTGCGCGGCTTCCTGCTGCTGCCCGGCATCGTGATGGTGGCGGCCGGCGTCTTCCTGGCGGCCGGCCTGTACATGCTGCAGCCGAACGA
>DASVVD010000892.1:0-3468 GCA_036386715.1 Pseudoduganella sp. | reverse complement strand
GCCCGGGTTGCAGCCCGGGTTGCAGCCCGGGTTGCAGCCCGGGTGGCAGCCCGGGTGGCAGCCCGGGTGGCAGCCCGAGTTGCAATCCATAGGCCGCCAGCACCGTGCGGCATTCGCCTTCGTCAAGCGCGGCACGGCCGGCCTGCCGCGCGGCGGCCACGATACCTCGCGCCGCGGTGCGCTCGCGCTCGCGGGCAGCCGGCACCCCGGCCGGCACTTCGATCACCAATGCCTGGTTGCGCCGGTACTGCACCATCTGGCGGAAGGCGCGCACCGCCTTTTCCGGCGTGTCGTAGGTGGCCAGCCCGGCATCGGCGAACACGCTCCTTGCCTCGGCCACTTCGTGGCCGCCCAGCCAGCACGACAGCACGATCTGGCGCGCCCCGCGCACCGCCGGCACCAGCGCCCGCGCCACCTCGGTGCTGCCGGCGGCCGGCGTGGGCACATGCACCAGCAACAGTGCATCGGCCTGCGGCTCGTCGAGCAGGGCGCGCACCGCGGCCACGTGGCGCGCGGTGTCGGCCTGGGTGCCGATGTCGAGCGGGTTGGCGGCCGGCACGCCGTCCGCCGCCAGCGGTTTCAAGGCGCGCAGCGTGGCCGGCGACAACGCCGCCAGCCGGCCGCCGGTCCACGCCATCGCGTCGGTGGCCAGCAGGCCGAGGCTGGCGGCGTTGCTGACCACGGCCAGGCGCTCGCCCGGCAGCGGGCGGGCACGCGCCACGGTCTGCACCGCGTCGAACAGGTCGGCCGACGAATACACGCGCAGCATGCCGGCCCGGCGGATCGCCGCATCCACCACGCGGTCGGCCTGCTCGCCGCCGCGGCCCGATTTCAGCACCACCACCGGCTTGCCGCGTGCCGCGATGCGCGCCGCCGACATGAACTTGCGCGCGCCTGTCACGCTTTCGATGTGCAGCACGATGGCCTGGGTATCGGCATCGCCGGCCAGCCAGTCGAGCAGGTCGGCGACATCGACATTGCCGCCCTCGCCTACCGACACCACGCGCGAAAAACCGATCTGGTGCTGGTGTGCCCAGTCCAGCACGGCGGTCATCAGCATGCCCGATTGCGACACGAACGCGGTGCGCCCCGGCCGGGCGCCCACGTGCGCGACGCTGGCGTTGACGCCGGCGGCCGGGCCGATCAGGCCGATCCCGCCGGGCCCGAGGATGCGCAGCAGGTGCGGCCGCGCAGCCTTCAGCATGGCGGCGCGCTGGCCCGGCGACAGCGCCGTCAGCACGATGGCCGCGCGGGTGCCGCGCGCGCCCAGTTCGGCCACCACGCCGGGCACCGTGTCCGCCGGCGTGCAGATCACGGCCAGGTCCGGCGCGGCCGGCAGTGCCGCCACCCGGGCATGGCACGCAATGCCGAGCAGCGTGTCGTACTTGGGATTGACGGGCCACAGCGCGCCGGCAAAGCCGGCGCCGGCCATATTGTCCAGTACCGTGGTGCCGATCCGCCCGGGCCGCTGCGATGCGCCGACGATGGCCACCGTGCGCGGTTCGAACAGGCGGTCCAGGTGGCGGATGCTCATGACGTCACCAGCGCGCGAAGTGCTGCCCGGTTACGCCGGCCAGCCGCGTCACCATCCGCTTCGGCGCGTCCGGCGCACTGCGCACCCAGCCGGAGAACGTGCCGAACGGCTGCACGTAGCGGCTGGCGGCCGCCAGGCGCAGGCTGCGCTCCTCGCGGCGCGCCGCGAGCGGCGTGAAGACCAGGTCGAGGCAGTCGTCCTCGGTGAACACGCGCCACGGCTCGAGCGGATCGACGGCATCGTGGATGAAACGCGCCGGCGCCAGCGGGAACAGGCTGCCATCGAGCCACAGGGCGTTCTCGTTGCCGCCCAGATTTCCGGCCTGCAGGTTGAAGCCCAGTTCCGCGTCGTGTCCGGCGGCCCGGCGCCATGCGCTTTGCCGTGCCAGCAGGCCATTCGAATAGTCGATGCTGGCGGTGCCGCCGTGCAGCGGGTACTCGCCGCGCCAGGTGCGCACCTCGCCCTCCAGTGCGAGACCGGGCGATTTCTGCGTGGCGTGCACCGCGCCGCCCTTGACCAGGCCGCAGGCGACCAGCGCCGGTGCCGGTGCGGGGCCGAAGCACGCGTCGATCTCCAGCCAGGGGCTACGCAGCGACAGGCCGGCCGGCCCCAGGTCGATGAACACGCCGCGGCGTGAAAAGGTGCTGCTGCCGCGCGCATCCGGCGCCAGCGTGGCCGACAGCCGCCCCGGCCAGCCGTCCTGCGAGAAATTGGCCAGCATGTCGCCGTCCCCGCGCTCGAACGCCCAGGCGAAACAGGTGGTCATCCAGCCCAGGTCGACGATGGCGACAGCGCAGAACATGCGCTCGGAAGACAGCGCCGCGTAGTGCCAGCGCTTGTGATGCAGCCGGCGCCACAGCGCATTGTGCGCATGCGGCGGCGCCAGCCGTTCCCAGTCGCAGCCGCGCAGGATGCCGGCATGCCGGCCCAGCGCCGGCGCGCCATCCCCCCCGACCATGCGCTCGGGCGCCGGCGGCAACACCGTGTGGACCGCATTCATGCGGCCGGCCCCGGGAACGCGGGTTGCCATCTCCCGCATGGCAGCATGGCTAACGAATCTGTCAAGTCGGATCTTTCATCGGTGCGGGTGAGTGCGGGTGAACCGGTGTCGGTGCACCGGTGCAGGTGAATCGGTGCAAGTGAGCCAGCGGATACAGTATAGCGCTGCCGGGTCGCCAGGCGCTGCGCACCGGGTGCACGCCAGCCGGGCAGTATCCGGGTGCCGCGCCTGACGGCGGGGGCCGCTGCGGTGCGCCGCCGGCGAGCTCATTATCATATAATTTCGACAATTGCCGCGCGCGGCCGCCCCCCGGAATCCCGACCATGAATACACCCATCGCTTCCTCTTCGCTACCGCCACGCCGCGCCATGACCGCGCTGCGCGGTGTTGCCGCCGTGCTGGCGGCGCTGGCCTGCACCGCCGCCACCGCCGCGACCTATACCATGACCACCAGCACGCAGGGGTCGACCGCCAACTTCCAGCTGCCAAACTTCTTTCCGCAAGGCAATATCGACGGCATCCATACCTACGAGCTGAGCGTGACCAGCGTGTTCGACAGCGCGAACGTGCTCGCCAGCACGGACAACGCGTGGATGCATGCCACCGATGCCGCGCTGGAGGTCGTGCTCAGGGTCGACAGCCAGGTCTACCGCATGGAAACCACGGGCATGGTCAGTTCGCAGGTCCTGGTCGATACCGACGGCAATGGCAAGACCACCAAGCGCTTCTACCAGAACGTGAGTTTCGATCCCGCCACGTACGGCGACCATGCCACGGTCCAGCAATATGTATTCCTCGATTCGGACCAGTTCCCGATCACTTCCGTGCTGGCCCCGGCAACGGCGTACTACGCCGACCCGCTGACGATCGGCTTTTCGATCTATAACTGGAACGTCGCAGCGGACGGCAGCCTGACCCGGCTGGGCGATGCGGT
>DASVVD010000891.1:0-3546 GCA_036386715.1 Pseudoduganella sp. | reverse complement strand
CGCAATGACGGGCATCGCGGCGTTCTGACGGCCATGAGCGACAGCATGGCGGGTGCGGCAGGATTGCAGAAAGGGGCGCTGGCGGGCCTGAAGGTGCTCGACCTGTCGCGCGTGCTGGCCGGGCCATGGGCCGGCCAGCTGCTGGCGGACCTCGGGGCCGACGTCGTCAAGGTTGAGCGGCCGGGCAGCGGCGACGATACCCGTGCCTGGGGCCCGCCGTGGCTGTCGGATGCCGACGGCGCGCCGACGAGTGAATCGGCGTATTACCTGAGCGCCAACCGCAACAAGCGTTCGGTGGCGATCGACATCGCCACGCCCGACGGGCAGGCGCTGGTGCGGCAACTGGCCGAACGCGCCGACGTGGTGCTGGAAAACTTCAAGGTCGGCGGCCTGGCGCAGTACGGGCTCGATTACGCCGGCCTGAAGACCGTCAACCCGCGCCTGATCTACTGCTCGATCACCGGTTTCGGCCAGGATGGTCCGTATGCAGGGCGCGCCGGCTACGATTTCCTGATCCAGGGCATGGGCGGGCTGATGAGCCTGACCGGCCGGCCCGACGGCGAGCCGGGCGCCGGCCCCATGAAGGCGGGCGTGGCGCTGACCGATGTGATGACGGGCCTGTATGCGTCGAACGCGGTGCTGGCCGCGCTGGCCTATCGCGAGCGCAGCGGCGAGGGCCAGCACATCGACCTGGCGCTGCTGGACGTGCAGGTGGCGGTACTGGCCAACCAGGCGGCCAATTACCTGGTCGGCGGCGTGGCGCCGAAACGGATGGGTAACGCGCATCCCAACATCGTGCCGTACCAGGAATTCGCCACCGCCGACGGCTACATGATCGTCGCCGTCGGCAACGACGGCCAGTTCCGCAAGCTGTGCGACGTGCTGGGCCGGCCGGAGTGGGGCACCGACGAACGCTACGCCACCAATCCGCAGCGCGTGCGGCACCGCGCGGCGCTGGTTGCCGGCATCCACGCGGTCACGGTCACGCGCACCACCGCCACATGGGTGGCGCTGATGGAAGGCGCCGGCGTGCCGTGCGGTCCGATCAACACGCTCGACAAGGTGTTCGACGATCCGCAGGTGCGGGCACGCGGCATGCGCGTCGAGATGGCGCACCCCACTGGCGGCAGCGTGCCGCTGGTGGCCAATCCGATCCGCATGTCGGCAACCCCGGTGGCCTACCACCGCCCGCCGCCGATGCTGGGTGAGCATACCGGCGAGGTGCTGGCCGACTGGCTGGGCGATGGCGGGATCCGCTGACAGGGCAGACAACACGACTTCGAGGCAATACAACGCTAAATAGTTCACAACTAAAATACTGCTTGAAATTCAAATACTGGTCGGTATAATTGATGCTCCTCATCAATTCCTGACCACCCATGCGCGACTGGCACCCTTCCGACGAATCTGACATACCGCTGTGGGTGCTCGATCTCGACGATGCGCTCTACAGCGTCGCGCATCGCCGCCTGTGCGCCTGGCCGGACGAATTCGACGGCCGCTGGCATTGGGAAATCCAGACCTGGGATGCGACCGGCGCCGCTGCCAGCGGCACCTGCGCCACGCTGGACCAGGCCCAGGCGGCCGCCCTCGACGCCATGCGGCGCCTGGTTGCGGAACGCGGACAGGCACGGTCATGACGGCCGCGCAATCCACTTCGGCGATGCCCGCCGCGTCGCCGGCGCCCGCCGCGCCTGCTGCTCCCATCGTTCATCCGTTCGGCCCGCGCCTGCTGACCGGCGTGATCGGCGTGTTCGTGGCCGCCATGATGTCGGGCCTGAACAGCCGCATCGGCAGCCTGGCGCTGGGCGACATCCGTGCCGTCTACGGCATGGGCGTCGACGACGGCAGCTGGATCGCCAGCCTGTATGGTGCCTTCGAGCTCGCCGCGATGCCGTTCTCGGCGTGGTTCGCGATCACGTTCTCGTTCCGCCGCTATCACATGGCGGTGGTGGCGATCTTTACCTTGCTCGGCCTGGTCACGCCGCTGGCGCCGGATGCCTCCGCGCTGCTGGCGCTGCGCTGCCTGCAGGGCTTCTTCGGCGGCCTGCTGATCCCCGTGCTGATGGCCGCGGCGCTGCGCTTCTTTCCCGCGCCGGTCCGGCTGTACGGGCTGGCGCTGTATGCGATGACCGCCACGTTCGCGCCGAACGTGGCGACCTGGCTGTCCGCCACGTGGACCGACGGCGTGACGGACTGGCGCCTGCTGTTCTGGCAGACCGTTCCGATGGCGCTGTTCTCCCTGGCGGCGGTGGGCTGGGGCATCCCGCAGGACCCGGTGCGGCTGGAGCGCTTCCGCCAGATCGACCTGCCGGGCCTGGTGACCGGCGTGGCCGGCCTGGTGATGGTGGGCGTGGGCCTGTCGCAGGGTGAACGGCTGGACTGGTTCAACAGCGTGCTGGTGTGCTGGCTGTTCGGCGGCGGCGCGGCATTGCTGGCGATCTTCCTGCTCTGCGAATGGTTCCACCCGATGCCGTTCATCAAGCTGCAGCTGCTGCACCGGCGCAACCTGGGGCTCGGCTTCACGGTGTTCGTCGGCATGCTGGTGGTGCTGCTGTCCGGCTCCCTGCTGCCGGCCGATTACCTGGGCCACGCCTGGCACTTCCGCACGCCGCAAATGGCCGTCATCGGCCTGCAGGTCGGCCTGCCGCAATTCATCCTCGGCCCGGCTGTTTCCTGGTTGCTGTACAAGAAATGGGTCGACGCGCGGCACGTGTTCGCCATCGGCCTGCTGCTGATCGCCGCCGCGTGCTGGGCGGGCTCGCGCATCACGCCGGAATGGATGGCTGCCGAATTCGCCCTGGCGCAGGCACTGCACGCGTTCGGCCAGCCGATGGCCGTGATCGCGCTGCTGTTCCTGGCCACCAGCGTGGTGCAGCCAATGGAAGGGCCGCAGGTATCCGGCATCGTCAACGCGCTGCGCGCGTTCGGCACGATGCTCGGCAGCGCGCTGGTCGGCCGCCTGCTGGCGGTGCGCGAAGCCACGCATGCCAACGTGCTGCTCGACGGCGCCGCCAACATGCGCCGCAGCGCCGGCGCCGTGCCGCCCGATGCGCTGGCCGGCGTGGCGGAGCGCGTCGCGCACCAGGCCTTCGTGCTGTCGATCGCGGACGGCTATCTCGCGCTCGGCGCACTGGCCCTGGCCCTGGTGCCGCTGGTGCTGTCGCTGCAGTACATCGCGCCGCCCGTGCTGCCGGCATCCGCACCCGCACCCGCGTCAAAAAAATAATCAATATCTATCGAGGATCAACGAATGTCCCTTCCCCTTTCCGCAAAGATTTCGATCGGCGTGCTGTTCGCCGCGCTGGCCGCCGGCAGTGCCTGGTCGTGGAACCACGACGAGGGCGGCGGCAGCCGCCAGAGTACCGACGACGCCTACGTCACCGCCGACTTCACGCTGGTGGCGCCGCAGGTCGCCGGCAAGGTGATCGAGGTATTGGCCGAAGACCACCAGGCCGTGCGCAAGGGCCAGCTGCTGGCGCGGATCGACGACCGCGATTTCGTGGTGGCCGTCGACATCGCCCGCGCCGAGCTGACCAAGGCCGG
>DASVVD010000890.1:0-7405 GCA_036386715.1 Pseudoduganella sp. | reverse complement strand
CAGGAAGTCGCGCACGGTGGGCGCGCAGATCGACGCCGACGACGAGCAGCTGAAGAACGGCCTCGGCTACGATCACAATTTCGTACTGAACAAGCCCGAGCCGCAGGCGCTGACCCTGGCCGCGACCGTGCGCGAACCGCTGTCGGGCCGCGTGCTGGAGCTGTTTACCGAAGAACCGGGCGTGCAGTTCTATAGCGGCAACTTCCTCGACGGCTCGCTGTCCGGCAAGGGCTGGCAGTTCGGCCACCGCGAAGCGCTGTGCCTGGAACCGCAGCACTATCCGGACTCGCCGAACCGGCCGGAATACCCGAGCACGATCCTGCGCCCGGGCGAAACGTATTCGACGCGATCGGTCTACCGGTTCAAGGTCCAGGCTTAACTGCCAGAAAAACCAGGGACGGACCCTGTTTTACAGGAAATTTCCTGTAAAACAGGGTCCGTCCCTATTTTTTTGCCGGCTTGCCGATAGTCGATACCTTTTTTCATATCGCTGAGAGTTTTTTATTCATTGGAATAGAATCGTTCCGTTCTTTAACATGCCAGAATCACCAGCTCGACGAGGATGGCCATTCGCCGGGCGCAGAACAACTCCGGAGAATTGTATGTCTGAGACGAAGAAGAATGTAAAACTGCGGTCCGCCGAATGGTTCGGCACCCAGGACAAGAACGGCTTCATGTACCGCAGCTGGATGAAGAACCAGGGCATCCCCGACCATGAATTCCAGGGCAAGCCGATCATCGGCATCTGCAACACCTGGTCCGAGCTGACCCCCTGCAACGCCCACTTCCGCAAGATCGCCGAGCACGTCAAGAAGGGCATCATCGAAGCCGGCGGCTGGCCGGTGGAATTCCCGGTGTTCTCCAGCGGCGAATCGAACCTGCGCCCGACCGCCATGCTGACCCGTAACTTGGCTTCGATGGATGTCGAGGAATCGATCCGCGGCAATCCGATGGATGCCGTGGTACTGCTGGTCGGTTGCGACAAGACCACCCCGGCGCTGCTGATGGGTGCCGCTTCGTGCGACATCCCGGCGATCGTCGTCACCGGCGGCCCGATGCTGAACGGCAAGCTGAACGGCAAGAGCATCGGTTCCGGCACCGCCGTCTGGCAGCTGCACGAGCAGGTCAAGGCCGGCGAAATCTCGATGCACGACTTCCTCGCCGCCGAAGCGGGCCACTCGCGCTCCGCCGGTACCTGCAACACGATGGGCACCGCGTCCACCATGGCCTGCATGGCCGAGGCACTGGGCACGTCGCTGCCGCACAATGCCGCGATCCCTGCCGTCGACGCGCGCCGCTACGTGCTGGCCCACATGTCCGGCATGCGTATCGTCGACATGGTGTGGGAAGACCTGCGCCTGTCGAAGATCCTGACCAAGGAAGCGTTCGAGAACGCGATCCGCGTCAACGCCGCCATCGGTGGTTCCACCAACGCCGTGATCCACCTGAAGGCAATCGCCGGCCGCATGGGCGTGGAGCTGGAGCTGGAAGACTGGACCCGCGTCGGCCGCGGCACGCCGACCGTGGTCGACCTGCTGCCTTCGGGCCGCTTCCTGATGGAAGAGTTCTACTACGCCGGCGGCCTGCCGGGCGTGCTGCGCCGCCTGGGCGAGAACGACCTGCTGCCGAACAAGGATGCGCTGACCGCCAACGGCAAGACGATCTGGGAAAACAACAAGGATGCGCCGATCTACGACGAGGAAGTGATCCGTCCGATCGACAATCCGCTGATCAAGGATGGCGGCATCTGCATCCTGCGCGGCAACCTGGCGCCACGCGGCGCCGTGCTCAAGCCATCCGCGGCATCGCCGCACCTGATGCAGCACCGCGGCCGCGCCATCGTGTTCGAAGACTTCGACCACTACAAGACCCGCATCCTCGACCCGGACCTGGATGTCGATGAGAACTGCGTGCTGGTGATGAAGAACTGCGGCCCGAAAGGCTACCCGGGCATGGCCGAAGTGGGCAACATGGGCCTGCCGCCGAAGTTGCTGGCCAAGGGCATCAAGGACATGGTGCGCATCAGCGACGCGCGCATGAGCGGCACCGCCTACGGTACCGTGGTGCTGCACGTGGCGCCGGAAGCCATGGCCGGCGGCCCGCTGGGCATCGTCCGCGACGGCGACATCGTCTCGCTGGACTGCGCCGGCGGCCGCCTCGACCTGGAAATTTCGGAAGAAGAAATGGCCCAGCGCCTGGCCACCCGCGCCGAGGAAGCAAAGGACGACCTGCCGAAATCCGGTTACGCCCAGCTGTACGTCGATCACGTGCTGCAGGCCGACCAGGGCTGCGACTTCGACTTCCTGGTGGGCATGCGCGGTTCCAAGGTGCCGAAGCACTCGCACTAAGCACTCGCACCAAGCCAGGCCCAGACGTTTTCTCCGCCGGCGCCGCCACCCATTCCCCCTCGTGGCGGCGCCGGCACCCATTCAATCGAGCCGTCCGGGACGATGCCATGATCGTTCCCGGACGGCTCCAGGAGACTCCCACATGCTGCTCGTACAATTCAAGAACAAAGAAGGCTCCCGCCAGGTCGGCATCCTGGAAAACGACACGCTGCGCGTGATCGACGGCTACACCACCACCTACGCGCTGGCGCAAGCGGCGATCCGTTCGAACCAGGGCCTGGCCGCGCTGGCGCAAGCCTCCGCCGGCGATACGGTCGTGGCCTACGCCGACGTGACCCCGCTGGCACCGCTGGACCATGAAGACGCCGCCCACACCTACGTGACCGGCACCGGCCTGACCCACCTGGGTTCGGCCGATGCACGCGACGCAATGCACAAGAAGATCGGCGGCGATGTCGAAACGCTGTCCGACTCGATGAAGATGTTCCGCATGGGCGTGGAAGGCGGCAAGCCTGCGGCAGGCAGCGCCGGCGTGCAGCCGGAATGGTTCTACAAGGGCGACGGCTCGATCGTGGCCGCCACCAACGAAGCGCTGGCCATGCCCGACTTCGCCCTCGATGGCGGCGAAGAGCCGGAAATCGCCGGCCTGTACGTGATCGGCGACGATGGCCAGCCATACCGCCTGGGCTACGCGATCGGCAACGAATTCTCCGACCACGTGACCGAACGCCAGAACTACCTGTACCTGGCGCACTCCAAGCTGCGCGTGTGCGGCGTGGGCCCGGCACTGCTGGTCGGCGAACTGCCGGCGCACATCGACGGCGTGTCGCGCGTGCTCGATACCGACGGCAAGATCCGCTGGGAAAAGGCGTTCGTCTCCGGCGAGAACAACATGTCGCATACCATCGCCAACCTGGAACACCACCACTTCAAGTACGCGCTGTTCAAGCGCCCCGGCGACGTGCACGTGCACTTCTTCGGCACCGCCACGCTGAGCTTCGCCGACAATATCTCGGTGCAGCCGGGCGAAACGTTTGAAGTGGAGTCCAGCGCCTTCGGCCCGGCGCTGCGCAACAAGCTGACCGTTCTCGAGACGCAAGTGGCGCAGGTCAAGGCATTATGATCATTACCGGCGAATCGTTGATCGGCGGCGTTGCCGTCCAGGGCAGCGGCAGCAGCTTCCAGGCCTGGAACCCGGCCCTGAACGCGCATATCGAACCGGCGTTCCACACGGTGGATGCCGGCCAGATCGATGCCGCCTGCCGGCTCGCCGCCGAAGCCTTCGACACCTTCCGCGCCACCACCGACGAGGAGCGCGCCGCGTTCCTCGACGCGGTGGCCGCACAGATCGTGGCGATCGGCGACGACCTGGTCGAACGCGCCATGGCCGAAACCGGCCTGCTGCGCGCCCGCCTCGAAGGCGAGCGTGGTCGCACGGTCAACCAGCTCAAGCTGTTCGCCGGCCTGCTGCGCGAAGGCTCGTACCGCGATGTGCGGATCGACTCCGCGCTGCCGGAACGCGCCCCGCCGCGCCCGGACCTGCGCTCGCGCCTGATCGGCGTGGGCCCGGTGGCCGTGTTTGCCGCATCGAATTTCCCGCTGGCGTTCTCGGTGGCCGGCGGCGATACCGCCTCGGCCTTCGCGGCGGGCTGCCCGGTAGTGCTGAAGGCGCACCCGGCACACCCCGGCACGTCGGAACTGGTGGGCCGCGCGGTGGTGAAAGCCGTCGAACAGTGCGGCCTGCCGGCCGGCGTTTTCTCGCTGCTGACCGGCACCGGCAATGCCTTCGGCCAGGCGCTGGTGGCGCACCCGGATATCCAGGCTGTCGGCTTCACCGGCTCGCGCGGCGGTGGCCTGGCGTTGATGGGCGTGGCGGCGGCGCGGCCGCAGCCGATCCCGGTCTATGCTGAAATGAGCAGCATCAACCCGGTGTTCATGCTGCCGGGCGCCCTCGAACTGCGTGGCGGCGAGATCGCCCGCGAGTTCGCCGCCTCGCTGACACTCGGCGTCGGCCAGTTCTGCACCAATCCCGGCCTGGTGCTGGGGATCGACGGCCCCGGCTTCGATGCGTTCGCCCATGCCGCGGCCAGTGCGCTGGGCGGCACGGCCGCAGGCCCCATGCTCACCGCCGGCATCGCCGGCGCCTACCAGCAGGGGATTGCTGCGCTGGCAGGCCAGGATCGCGTGAAAACGCTGGCCCTGGCCGGGCAGGAAGAGGGCAAGGGCGGCGCCGCGCTGTTCGTCACCTCCGCCGAAGCGTTCCTGGCGGAGAAGGCGCTGCATGGCGAAGTGTTCGGCCCGGCGTCGCTGCTGGTCGCCTGCCGCGACGTGGCGGAAATGCGCCGCGTGACCGATCACCTGGAAGGCCAGTTGACAGCCACACTGCAACTGGAAGAAACCGACTATGATGCTGCCGCCGCGCTGCTGCCGGCACTGGAGCGCAAGGTCGGCCGTATCCTGGCGAACGGTTTCCCGACCGGCGTCGAAGTGTCGACGGCGATGGTGCACGGCGGTCCGTTCCCGGCCACGTCCGATGGCCGTAGCACCTCGGTGGGTACCGGTGCCATCCTGCGCTTCCTGCGTCCGGTGTGCTACCAGAACCTGCCGCAGAAGCTGCTGCCGGCAGCGCTGCAGGATGGCAATCCGCTGGACATCTGGCGCCGTCGCGATGGCGTGCTGGGCAAGGACTGAGGCAGGACGTGGCTCGAAGGCGGGCCACGTCCTGTATCAAGCATTGCATCAGGCGTTGCAACAGGAATTGAATCAAGCGTTGAAACAAGAGTTGAAACAAGAACGGGAGACAGAGCATGACTGAGTTGGCCAAGTTCGGCAGTTTGCGCGGCAAGCGCGTTTTCGTCACCGGTGGCGGCACCGGCATCGGTGAAGCGATCGTTGCATCGTACGCGGAGCAGGGCGCGATCGTCGCGTTCGTCGACATCGCGAAGGAACCCAGCCTGGCGCTGGTCGAACGCCTCAAGGCCGCCGGCCATCCGGCGCCGCTTTACCGCTACTGCGACATCACCGACATCCCAGCGCTGCAGAACACCATCGCCGAACTGGCGGCGGAGATCGGCGATTTCGACGTGCTCGTCAACAATGCCGCCAACGACCAGCGCCACGCGCCGGAAACGGTAACGCTCGAGTACTGGAACGAACGCATCGCGATCAACCAGCGGCCGATGTTCTTCACCTGCCAGTCGGTCCTCGAAGGCATGAAGAAAAAGGGCGGCGGCTCGATCATCAACATCAGCTCGATGTCGTGGCACGCCAAGAACGCCGGCTACCCGGTGTACGGCACCACGAAGGCGGCCGTGATCGGCCTGACGCGCTGCCTGGCGCGCGACTTCGGCCCGCACAACATCCGCGTCAACACCGTCACGCCGGGCTGGGTGATGACCCAGCGGCAGATCGACCTGTGGGTCGACGACGCCGCCGAGCTGGAAATCAAGAAGGCGCAATGCCTGCCGGGCAAGCTGATGCCGGAGCACGTGGCCGCGATGATCCTGTTCCTGGGCGCCGACGACAGCGTCATGTGCACGGGCCAGGAATTCATCGTCGACGCGGGCTGGGTATAAGCGTAACGGCCGGGTCCGTGTCCACCGTGGGGTCAACCCCGAAAGTGGACACGAACCCAGCCATTATCTACAGCTGAGCTCGTGTCCGAAAACGGGGTTGACCCCGTGGTGGACACGAGCTCGTCCGTATGCCATGAGCCGTATTCCATCGCAGCACGCCGCCACAGCGGCGCTTTTCATTGTCGCGACCATGAAACCTGCCCTGTACCGGATACTGGCGGTGTCGGCCCTTGCCGCACCTGCCGCCTTTGCACAAACCCTGGCCAGCCCGGACGGCAAGCTGGCCGTCACCGTGGCGCAGTCGACGGATGGCACCGTCACCTACAGGATCGCGCGAGCCGGCAAGCCGGTGCTGGGCGAGTCGAAGCTGGGCCTGTCGTTCGACGGCGTCGACTTCACCAGCAAGCTGGCGGCGCAGGATGTATCGCCCGAGCGGCCGGTCAGCGAACAGTACGAACTGGTCTCCGGCAAGCGCCGCCACGTGACCTACACGGCCAATGAGCGCACCTGGCGCTACCTTAATGCCGCCAGCCAGCCGCTCGAGATCACGTTCCGCGTGTCGAACGACGGCGTGGCGTTCCGCTACACCGCCCGCGCGCCGCAGCTGAAATTCAGGGAGGAGGCGACCACGTTCGCGTTTGCGCCGCAGGCCCGCGCCTGGCTGCAGCCGATGTCGGTTGCCAAGACGGGCTTTGCGCGCACCAACCCGTCGTACGAGGAGCATTACCAGGCCGATATCCCGGTCGGCACGCCGTCGCCGCTGGCGGCGGGCTGGGTGTTCCCGGCGCTGTTCCGCAGCGGCGACACCTACGTGGCGCTGACCGAGGCGAACCTGGACGGCACCTTCCACGGCTCGCGCCTGCAGGCGCAGTCGAAGGGCGGCGTCTACCGCATCGCGGCGCCGATGCCGCAGGAAACCTTCACCGACGGCGCACTGCTGCCCACCGCAACGGGCCAGATGACCACGCCGTGGCGCGTGCTGGCGATCGGCAGCCTGGCCACCGTGGTCGATTCCACGCTGGGCACCGACCTGGCCGCCCCGGCGCAGGGGCCGGTTCCCGACTGGGTCAGGCCGGGCCACGCGTCGTGGAGCTGGGCGATCCTGAAGGACGACTTCACCACCTTCGGCACGCAGAAGCAGTTCATCGACTATGCCGCCGACATGGGCTGGGAGTACATGCTGATCGACGCCTACTGGGACCAGAAGATCGGCTACGAGAAGGTCAAGGAGCTGGTGGACTACGCCAGGCCGAAGAACGTGGGCGTGCTGGTCTGGTACAACTCGGCCGGCGCGTGGAACGATACCGACATGACGCCGCGCGGCAAGCTGCTGACATCGGGCGATCGCCGCGCCGAGTTCGCGAAACTGCGCACGATGGGCGTGAAAGGCATCAAGGTCGACTTCTTCGGCGGCGACGGCCAGTCGATGATCGACTACTACCTGGGCATCCTGCGCGACGCGTACGACGCCCAGTTGCTGGT
>DASVVD010000889.1:0-5469 GCA_036386715.1 Pseudoduganella sp. | reverse complement strand
GCCGGCTACCTGGCGCAAGGCGACTTGCGCGGCTCGCTCCACCGCAATGCGTTGTTTGCCGCACTGGGCGACACCGATCCTCCCGAGCCGCGAATCGAGGCGCCGGCACTGTGCGTGCGCGACGGCGATCGTTTCCTGCTGTGTACCGACGGCTTCTGGGAATACGTCTTGGAGGCCGACATGGAACAGGGCCTGGCCGCGTCGACCGGTCCCGATGCCTGGCTGTCGGGACTGGAACGAATGATCAGGGAGCGCGGTCGCCCGGGGCAGGATAACTATTCCGCGCTGGCAGTTGCCTGCATCGATCCATGTACCACCGTGCTGCGGCAGGCCGGCCATGGATGAGCAGGTAGCGTGACCGGGGTTGTAGTGCATGTTGTGCGGCAATTTTATCGAGGTGCCAACCCGTCGAGGAGTCTGAAATGAAAGGACATGTATTCATCGCCGCCTGCATGCTGGTGGCGGCATTGCCTGTGCTGGGGCAAGAAGCGCCGGTGCTTGCGGAAGGGCAGGTCACGGAGAAGGCGCTGGTCGACGCGCTGACGCCGGCCAGGCAGGTCCGCACACGCAGCATCCTGGTGCGGCGTGATGACGAGTCCGGTGGCAATGCTGTCAAGCCTGCCAGCGCGTCGTTGCTGATCACGTTTGAAACCAATTCCGCGGCGCTGACTGCTGCCGCGCGGCGCTCGCTCGACGTGGTGAGTGGCGCCCTGGCGTCGGAGAAACTGGCCGGTTTCCACTTTTCGATCGAAGGACATGCCGATCCGCGGGGCATACCGCAGGCCAACCTCAAGCTGTCGCAGGAGCGTGCCGAATCGGTACGCGACTATTTGGTCAGCAATGGCAAGATCGATACCGCGCGGCTGGAACCGGTAGGGAAAGGCGACCGCGAGCTGATGAACAAGGCCAATCCGATTGCTGCCGAGAACCGGCGCGTAACGATCGTGAATCTTGCCAGGTAAGTTCTGGCAGCCAGCCGGCAAAACGTCTGGCCGAACGGGCTCGCCGGCCATGCGGCAGCGGGCACTGGCGAAGGCGCCTACTGCCCGATTTCTTCGATCTCGAACGCGGTGGCCCCGTAGGTTTGCGAGCACGCGGCCCCGGCGCAGTCGCCCACACCGGCAAACAACGGCGGCTTGCCCGCATGAGCGCGCTGCAGCTGGGCTGCGCGAAGGATGGGGAATTCCGCGAACGCTTCGCCGGTGACGAGGCCCGCGCCATCGAAGCGGCGTGGCACGTCGGACACCATCGCGACCAGGTGATCGACGCCGGGCGGGCCGCCCACTTCCATGCGCCATCGGCCCGTGCCGCTGGCTTGACCGGGCAACGCCATCGTTTCGCCCGCTGCGATGGCATTGTCGCGGTTGATTGCATTGGGAAACAGCAGCCAGAAGTTATTGCGGTCGCTACCCACCATGAACACGTAGACATAGCCGGCATGCGATGCGCGGACCGAAAATTTCAGGTCGTCCTTGCCGATCCTGACACGCGCCTTGGCGACCTGGACGGTGACCGTGCGGCCAGCATCGGCGCCGGTGACGATGTCTCCGAGGGCGGCGACAGGATCAAAGGCAGCGCCTGCAGGCGTCGCCGTGGCCGGTGTGGCCTGGGCCGGCTGCTGTGGCGGGACGGTACTGACCGGCGATGATCCGGCTGCAGCCGGCGCGGGCGTGGCGGGAACCGGCGAGTTCCGGCCGAACATCCAGAAACCAAGCCCTGCCGCCAGGGCGACGGCGGCAATGCCGGCATAGACCGGCGCACGCAAGCCGGCGCGCCGGGCTTGTGCAGCCGGTGCCGGGATGGGCCCCGGCGGCGAGATGGCAGCAGAAGCCGCGAACGGCGTATCCGCGGGCGGTACCGCCGGCACCGGCGCAGTGGACGGTACTGCAAGCGGCACCACTGGCGGCGAAGGCAGGCCGTCAGCCGCGACAGGCTGCGGCATGGATGGCGCCGCCGAAACGGGCATCGCCACGGCAGCCGGGCTGTCATGCAGGTCCAGCAATGCCCGCATCCCCGCAACGCTTTGCGGCCGTTGCTCCGGCTTCACCGCCAGCGCCTGGTCGATTGCTGCCAGGAATCTCTCGCTATACCTGCCCGCGAACCGGCTGGCCAATGGTACCAGCGGATCGTTGATGATGCGGGCAACGGCCGGCACCGGCGAGCGGCCATCGATCGCGTAATGCACCACCGAGGCCAGCGCGTACAGGTCGGTCCAGGCACCCTGGTGCATGCCCGGCACCTCGGCATATTGCTCGATCGGCGCATAACCCTGTTTGAGGATGACGGTGAAGGCCTGGGTCATGCCCTCGATGGCGCGCCGCGCGGCGCCGAAATCGAGCAGCAGGGGCCGCGAGTCATCCAGCATCAGGATATTGTCGGGTGCGATATCGCGATGGAAGCATTGCTGGCCATGAATCAGTTCCAGCGCGTCGAGCAGTTGCGCCAGCATTTTTCTCAGCCAGGCCTCATCCGGCGGCGCGCTGTTTGCCTGCAGGGCCTGCTTGAGCGTATTGCCACGATAGTACGGCATCACCATATACGCCGTCCCGTTCGCTTCCCAGAACTGATAAACCTTGACCAGCGCCGGGTGGTCGAAATGCGCGAGCATGCGTGCCTCGTTGATGAAGCTGCGCAGGCCGGCCTGGAACATCTCGGCATGGCGCGCCGCATTGACATGGACATTCGCCTGCGAGCGCGATGCCAGCGACGAAGGCATGTATTCCTTCAATGCCACGTCGCGGTCGAGCGCCATGTCATGGGCGCGATAGACGATGCCGAAGCCGCCCACGCCGAGCAGGCCCACGATCTCGAAATCCCCCAGCCGGGTGCCATTGGGGAGCACATTGTCGTCGTGGTCCTGCGCTGGTGGTGTCGTGGCGGGCGGCACGCCGCCAGGCGCGCTGAAGGCGAGTACCGTGTGCTCGTCATCTTGCGGATGGTTCATGCGCGTTGCGCTCCCGGTGGGTTTGTCAGGCAATGGCCACAGCCAAGATTAGCATGCCTATTCATTTACAGCACCTGTCACCGGCTGAATTGCAACCACAGGCATACAGCGTGATAGCGACAATAAACAAAAATATCTGAAAAAGAAACTTAAATTCTATTGAGTAAAAAATGTAATCCGTAGACATTTATATTTGGATCAAACATATTTCAAGGTCCGGGAATGGCAGAGTTAGCCCAGGCATACGTGCCACCCTCAATCGTCCATTTATGAAATATATCGGGTCGGCCAGGCATAACGGATGAGCGCGGAAATGGTTGGCGTCTCATAAATAAAACAACGCAAAAATATTTATAAATTTTGCCTGTAGCAGCAGTATAGTAAACCTGTTGCAGGGAAGCGGAACGCCTAAAACGTCATTGGCCTTGTCGCAGCTTTCTTTTATCTCAGAATATTTATAAGAGCTCATCTGGAAACCTGCCAGCACACCATCCGGACAGAGAACAAAGCGTGAACCCAGGGATTGACCTGAAGATCGGATCGGAGATTCGAATTGAAGAGACTCGACCGTATGTCCCCCGTACCTCGAATATGACTGGTCCCTAGATCCACTGTTTCATGGATGCAGATCGGCGCTTCCTCCGGATGAGCTGATGACCTGACTCGTCTTTTTTTAAATCGCGTTTTTTACTACCGCATCGGCGCCATGGAAATGATCGATATAGGGGTATTGGGGCAGGCATTGGCTGGCGACCAGCCGTGCGGTCCCAATCTTGAATACGACCCCGCTTTCCAGGAAATGGAGCGCATTCTCGTCGGCAAGCCGGAAGTGCAGTATGGCGAGACCATCACGCCCGCTGTCCCGCCCGACTGGAAAGTGGTGCAGCGGCAGGCGGTCGACCTGCTCGGTCGTACCCGCGATCTGCGCATCGCGGTGCCGCTGGCGCGGGCATTGCTGGCGCTGGAGGGCCTGCCCGGGTTCGCCAGCGGCCTGGGGGCAATCGAGGGCATGCTGGAAACCTACTGGGATAGTGTGCATCCGCAGCTCGATGCCGATGACAACGATGATCCAACGCTGCGGGTCAACAGCCTGGGGCCGCTGACCGATGGTCCCGCGGTGCTGCGCGAGTTGAGCGATACCGCGTTCGTGCAGTTGCCCGGGCTGGGGCCGTTGTCGCTGCGTCAGCTCGACTATTCGACCGGCGACCTGGCGGCGCCAGCAGGGCAGACGGCCCTGGCGCCGGCGTCGATCGAGAAGGCGCTCCAGGCCGTGCCGCAGGAGGCCTTGCGGCAGGCATTGGCAGCCGCCACGCGGGCCCATGCCAGCGTGGCCAGTATCGAAGCAATCCTGGTACGCCGGGTTGGCAATACGCAGGCGCTCAACCTCGCGCCGCTGTTGCGGCCGCTGGCGCGCATTGCCGCCGCCTTGCAGCCGCATGTGGTGGCCGAAACAGCCGTGGCGGCGATGCCGCCGCCCGACGTGGCGGGCGATCCCGGCCAGGGGCCGGCACCCGCGGTTCCTGCCGGGATCAGCGGCGAAGTCGTCGACCGGGACGACGTCATCAAGGCGCTCGACAAGCTGCTCGCCTATTACCGGCAGCAGGAACCTTCCAGCCCCGTGCCCTTGTTGCTCGAGCGGGCAAAACGGCTGGTGCCGAAGACGTTCATGGAAGTCATGGAAGACCTGGCGCCGGATGGCGTCAGCCAGTTGCTCGTCATCCGCGGGCCGTTGCAGGAGTAGTGCCCCGGCATTCAACCTCCAGGAGGAAATCGTGGCCAAGGAAAGCAGTCAGAAGTTCATTGCGCGCAACCGCGCGCCGCGGGTGCAGATCGAATACGACGTCGAGGTCTATGGCGCGGAAAAGAAAGTCCAGCTGCCATTCGTGATGGGGGTGCTGGCCGACCTGTCCGGCCAGCCAGCCGAACCGCTGGCGGCCGTGGCGGACCGCAAGCTCCTCGAGATCGATGTCGACAATTTCGACGAGCGGCTGAAGGCGATGAAGCCGCGGGTGGCGGTGCAGGTACCCAATACGCTCACTGGCGAGGGCAACCTGGCGGTCGATCTCACCTTCGAGAGCATGGATGACTTCAGCCCCGCGGCCATCGCGCGCAAGGTCGAACCGCTGCGCAAGCTGCTGGAGGCGCGCGGCCAGCTGGCCAACCTGATGACCTACATGGACGGCAAGACCGGCGCCGAGGACCTGATCGCGAAGCTGCTGGCCGAGCCGGCCCTGATGCAGTCGCTGACCGCGGCACCGAAGCCGACCGAATAATTCCAACCCGGGGGAGAGCACCATGGCAGAAGCATCGGCCGCAGTACTGCAGGAAGGTGGCACGCTGGAGGCGAGTGATTTCAGCGCCTTGCTGCAAAAGGAATTCAAGCCGCAGTCGGACAAGGCGCGCGAGTCGGTCGAAGTGGCCGTGCGCACGCTGGCCGAACAGGCGCTGGCAGGAACGAACCTGTTGTCCGGCGACGTGCTGGGCACCATCGAGAGCCTGATCGCCGCGCTGGACAGGAAGCTTAC
>DASVVD010000888.1:0-4718 GCA_036386715.1 Pseudoduganella sp. | reverse complement strand
TACCGGCAACGACCCCGGTTCCCTGAAAGCCGCCTGCCCGGACTATCGCGGCGAAAAACTGTACCGCAGCGAGCCCGCGGTGCGCGGCGACAACCTGCTGACGGCCAGCGGGCTGGCGCCGCTGGAATTCACTGCCGAGGTGCTCAAGATGTTGAAAGTGTGGCGGCCGGAGACGATCCGGGCCTGGTACCAGCTGCACAAGACGCGCAAGGAGCGCTGGTATCACGCGCTGGTGGCCTCGATGGGGCCGCAGCCGGAGTGATCGGGGGCTGATACCGGTTGCTGATGTCCGGCATTTTTGGACCGGCATTTGGCGGTTTTCGCAATTGCGGCTTGCCTGGGGAACAACGCAGAATCGGTGCGGCGCGTCATCCGGTGCGCTGCACATTCCCAGGATCGTCATGAAGCCACTGCACGCTTTCGTCTTCGTCCTTGTTGCAATCCCGTTCCTGTCCAGTTCCCTGTCCGCGCAGCCAGCGCAGGCCGCCATTCCCGACCATGCGGTCAACGGCACCACCGGCACGCCGCTGGGCGGCTTTGGCGCCGGCGCGGTCAAGTTCGATGCCAACACTGGCACGTTCGCGGCCATGCTGCGGCCCCCGGCGGACGCCTACGATTTCACGCCCTTGAAGAATGCTGGCTTTGCGCTGTTCACGGAGCGCGCCGGGAAGGTGGCGAGCGTGGCCACGCTGAAGGCGAGAAGCATCGCTGGCAAGCCCGACGACGACGCGATCTGGCCGCTGCACCGGGTGAATTTCGGCGCCACGGCCGGCATCGCCGTCGCCATGACGGCCTTCGCGCCGTTCGACGGACGCGATCCCGGCCGGATGAGCCTTCCGTATGCGTTCTATGAATTCACGCTGACCAACCAGGGCGCCGAGGAGGCGGAGGCCGCCGTGGCGCTGCGGATCGATGTCGGCGAAGTCGCTGTCACCCGGGTCGCCGGCAGGGGCTTCAGTGCAAAAGCGTGGTCGGTGTATGCCGCCAGCGGCGACGGCAAGCCTGTCACGGTCAATGCCGGCGGCGATGGCGCCTTCCCGGCCAGCGGCCAGGCCGGCGCTGCACCCGCCGGTGGCGTGAACAACACTGCCGTCCGGGTCAGGCTGGCGCCCGGCGAAAGCCGGCGCGTGCGCTTCGTGCTGGCCTGGTACGAGGATTCCGATGCGGCGCGCTCGTGGTATCTCGGCCAGCACCGCGATGCGTCGAGCGTCGCCGAAGCCGGCCTGGCGAGCTTCGACGCGTTGAAGGCCAGTGCCGAGGGTCTCGTCGACCGGATGCGGGCGTCGAACCTGCCCGGCTGGCTGAAGAACCAGACCCTGAACACGCTGGCCAACCTGTCGACCAATTCGATGTACAAGCGCGATGGCCGGGTGGCCTTCGCCGAAGGCCAGTGGACCTGCTTCGGCACGATGGACCAGATGTGGCACGCGCGCCAGATCGTCGGCCAGATGCTGCCGTTCTTCGCATGGGAAGAACTGAAATACTGGGCGCGCACGCAGATGAAGAGCGGGCAGATCCACCATGATACGAACAAAATGGACGTCGGTGCCGACCGCGCACTGCGTTCCACCATGGTTGACTGGGACGATACCGAGCATGCCGACTACCGCAACATCGTCAAGTGGGTGGACCTGAACGCCGGTTTCATCATCTCGGCCTACGAAACCTACGAGGCAACCAACGACCGGGAACAGTTCGACGCGATCTGGCCCAACGTGCAGCGGGCCGCCCAGCGCATTCTCGACCAGGTGGACCAGTACGGCAACCGGCAATACCCGTACACCTTCGATCACTCCGAGAACTCCTACGATGCCGGTGGCGACCCGAACCCGTTCAATGCCAGCCTCTCGGCCGTGGCCTACAAGATCATGATCCTGTTGGCGAAGGAGAAGGGCGATGCCGCCCTGGCTGCGCGCTACCAGCTGGCCTACGACAGCGTGGTGAAGTCGTTCCGCGCGCGCTACCTCAACGAGGCCGGCTTCAAGGCCGGCCGGCACAGCGAGGGATTCTACGGCGGCCAGTGGCTGGCGCAGCACATGCAGCTCGGCGAAATCTGGAGCGCGGCGGACACCGACTTCGTGCTGGGCAAGCTGAACGACTACTACCAGCCGTACTACCGCGGCCTGGGCTACGCCGAGGGCACGTACGATGAATGGACGCCATATATCGTGGTGCACTACGGCGGCCTGCTGCTGAACACGCGGCGCGCCGGCGAATGGGCAGCGCTGCAGAAGGATGCCTACGAGCGCCAGTACCTCGATCGCAACCACGTGTTCAACCATCCGCTCAACGTGCTGCCGAAGATAACGAAGCCGGTGCTGGTGGCGACCGATATCCGCAGCAAGAAGCAGTACATCAGCATGCCCGCGCTGTGGCGCAACTACTACGACATCGTCGGCTACCATCGCGACGCACGCAGCAAGGCCTTGTGGCTGAAGCCCATCGTGCTGCCCGAAATGGCGCACCGCATGACCGAGGCAATGTTTGCGTCGCCCGACGGCTACGGCACGGTCAGCGTCACGGAAAGCGGCGAGCGGTTCCAGAACAGGGAACTGGTGTTCAAACCCGAGCGCCCGCTCGAGGTGGGCGCGCTGCACCTGGCCGACGATTTCGGCGCCGAGGTCAGCGTGACCGTCAATGGCAAGAAGCAGGAAGTGACCCGCACCGGCACCGGCTATGCGAAAGAGCTGGTCGTGGCATGGAACGGCACTGTCGACGCGGCGGGGTTGAGGATCACGGTTGCCGGTTCGCCGGGTGCCGCGCCGCCGCCGTTGCCGGAAAAATCCTCGCGGCCGGCGCCGGTCGATTCGAAATCGGTGGCGAAAATCGACCCGTATAAACCGATCCAGGCATCGAAGGCCAGCAAGTCCGCGGGTACCTCGGTGGAAGTCGATACGACCGGCCGTTCCTATGTTTCGTCGGTCAACAACTTCGACTGGCTGCAGTTCTCCCGGGTCGATTTCGGCCAGGGCGGCGCCACCGCGATATCGGCCACGGTCGCCGGTGCCGTCGAAGGTGCCAGCATCGAAGTCGTGCTCGACGACGTGGCCGGCGATGTCATCGGCTCGCTGGCGGTGCCGAAGACGGCGGGCGACAAGGCCTGGACCACCGTTACCGCAAAGGTCAGAAAGGTCACTGGCGTGCACAACGTGATCCTGCGCTTTTCTGGCAGTTCGCAGGACAGCCTGATGGATATCGACAAGGTCACGTTCGCCGTGGCGCAGGACGGAACTGACTGACGGCAGCGCGCCGGTGTTGGAAAAATGGCAGCGTCCGGCCCCTCAATGGCAGTGCGATCGTGTAAAGTAACCATTAACAATTCGATGCACCGTCTCGACGATTGGGAGCAGAACGTGAAAGCAATGCGTTGCATTTCGCTGGTGACCATGCGCTTACTTACTTGCTTACCCCGTCGCTTGCCCGTTGCGCGGTCAAGCCTCGGGTTGGCGATTGCGCTGCAACTCGCCGGTTGCGCGGATTTGTCCGCCGTGCGAACGTATGCCGATGACACCAGGAAGCTGGGGGCATCGTTCGCGGCCATCGCCGATACGCCGGCCCGCTTGTGCGAGACGCAGTTCCTGATGCAGGAACAGACGCGCGATGCCTTCGTGGCGTTCCGGATCGAAGACGTGCGCAGCAGGGCCGCCGCCGACTGCGCGCCGGTCACGCAGGAGCGCACGCACATCCTCAGCCTGGTGGCCCTGCTGGAGAACTATGCCGAAACCCTGGCGGCGCTTGCGGATGAGAAACTGCCCAACTATTCGACCGAGATGAAAGGGCTGGGCACAGCCGTCACGGACCTGAAAGACCGCGCCGGCGAGCCGGTTGTGCCATCCGGTAAGGCCAAGGCGGTGATCTCGCTGGGCAACCTGGTTGCCCGGCTGGCCACGCAGCGGGCAGCGCGCAGCGAGATCAATGCATTGCTGGAACAGGGCGAGGCCGTCAACGCCACCACGGACGCGCTGCGATGGTATGCCAGTTCGGTCACCCGGCCGCAGATCGACACGTACCTGCAACGCTCGCAGATCACCATGGACACGGCCCTGCCGCGCTTCGAGAAGACCGAGCCGCTGGCGGTGCGCATGTTTGCCGTGACATTGCTCGGCGAGCAGGGGCAGGCAAGGAAACTCGCCGCGGAAAACGACGCGCTGATTGCCTGGCTGGGCAAGCACCGCGAGGCGACTCTCGGCCTGCGGGAACAATTCGGCAAGCGTACGGACAAGTAAGCTGGCCAGGGTGGGCCCGCGCCCCATTGTCATCGATGAGCGGAGGATACCGGGATGAGCACGACGCAGAAAGTAACGGTAGTGAAAGAGCTGTCGGCGAACGACCTTGCAGCGCTGGCCGACCGCTATACCAGGATTTCGACGCAGCTGTTCGAATTCCGCCTGACCCACGCGCTGACGCCCGAAGAGGAAACGCTGGTGCGGGTGGACTGCGAGCAGTAGCTCGACGCACTGGCCAATGTGCTGCGCGGCCAGGCCATCGCGCTGGTGGTCGAGGATGCCGGCCTGAAAGCCGGGGCATTGGACGACGCGCTCGAGTCGGCGAAGAAGACGCTGGACAAGCTGGACGAGGTGCGCGACGTGATCGGCCTCGTCACGCACCTCGTCGCGCTGGGCGGGGCGGTCCTGTCGGGCAATGGCCGGGCGATCGTGAAGGCGCTGAAGGCATTCAGGCACACCGACGAAGAGGAAGAAGAGGAATCGTAGCAAGCA
>DASVVD010000887.1:0-6499 GCA_036386715.1 Pseudoduganella sp. | reverse complement strand
AGCTCAGGATGCTTCGTGCGGCAGCGCCTCGCCACAGGCCTTGCAGAAGCGCGCATCGGCTTCATGGCCGGGCGCCAGGCAGCGGGTGCAGGTGCGCCCCGTGGCGGCGCGCATGCCGCGCTGGTGCGTGATCTCGGAGCTGATGATACCGGTCGGCACCGCCAGGATGCCCCAGCCCAGCAGCATCATGCACGAGGCGATGGTACGGCCGATATCGGTCTTGGGCACCAGGTCGCCGAAGCCCACCGTGGTCATCGTCGAGATGGCCCAGTAGACGGCGGTGGGAATGCTGGTGAAGCCGTGTCTCGGCCCCTCGACCACGTACATCACCGTGCCCATCAGGAACACGATCAGGCAGACCACGGAAAGAAACACCAGGATCTTGCGCCGGCTCGCCATCAGCGCGCTGCCCAGCATGCTGTATTCCTGGATATACAGCGTGAGCTTCAGGATCCGGAAAATGCGCAGCAGGCGCAGGATCCGCACGTCCAGCAGCACGTGCGATCCGGGGATGAACAGCGAGACATAGCTGGGCACCACCGACAGCAGGTCGATCACGCCGAAAAAGCTGCGCGCGTAGCGGTCCGGCCGTTTCACGCACAGCAGCCGGCCGATGTATTCGGTCGTAAACAGCAGCGTGAACACCCATTCGGCACCCAGCAGCCACGGGCCATACTCACGCGCCACCGGCCCGATCGAGGTCAGCACCACGGTCACCACGGAGAGCAGGATCGCGCCGATCAGCACCAGGTCGAAAACCTGGCCCTTGCGGGTGTGCGATTCGAAGATGATCTCGTACAGCTCCTCGCGCCAGCCGCCGGCCGGCTTGCCGTACAACTGCTGGGGGTCGGCCGAGCGCTCGGGCGGCGCCGGTTGCTTGGCCGGACGATCGTTGACGGGGCGCTGGTTCATGGGGTGGTCATTGCAGCGCGGCGCCCAGCAGGTCGGCGCGCGGGTAGCCCCAGCGCGGCACGTCGCCGCACGGCTCGCGCCGGGCCGTTGCCAGGTCCATCGACGTGAAATTGCCGCGCGGGGTGGACGAGAAGCGCAGGTCGCTGGCGACCTCGGCATCGACCGCCGGCATGCGGGCAAAGCGCAGCCATGCGTTCACGTGGCAATCGTTGCTTGCCAGCGTGCGCAGCGTGGCCAGGCTGCCCTGCCATTCGCCAGCCAGGCTCACCCCTGCCGATGCGGTTGCCCTTGCGCTGGCCTCGGCCAACGCTGCCGGGCACTGCGCCAGCAGGTCGGGCGCCAGGTTCAGCATGCCACGGCGGATGCGGTAGCTGCCCTGCGCGGCATTTTCCTCGATGGCCACGAACGACCAGCACAGCGGCTGCGCCGGGAAAGCGGTCATCGCCACGTCCAGCACGCGCGATGACGGATCGATCCCCCGCAGCGCCGTTTCCACCCGTGCCCGCCCCGCCGACGAGGCGCCGCCCTGCACGGCAATGAATCCCAGCGAGACCAGCGCCGACAGGGCCAGCGCACGCCGGCTCTGCATGCGGGTGATGCGCAGTGCCGCGATGGCGCCGCCGACCAGCAGCAGGCCGGCCAGCGAAACCGTATCCAGGTAGCCGCGCCACGTGGCGCCCGCCAGGAACACCGCCAGCGCGGCCAGCGCCAGCAGGCGCAGCGGCCTGCGTGGGATCGCCAGCGCCAGCGGCACGCCGAACGCGACCCAGAACACCGGTTCGACAATGAATACCAGGTCGCCATAGAACCAGCGTGGGTCGAACGGGTACAAAGGGTGGATGCCGTACGAGTTCAGCAGATCCATCGACATGTGCAGCAGGAAGCCGAGCACGATCGCCAGCCCCAGCCCGAGCCGGGCGTGGCCGCTGGCCTTCAGCAGGCGCCGTGCGTTCGGCCACAGCAGCCACAGTGCCGCCAGCAGCAGCACGGCCTGCGGCAGCGCGTACAGCAGCGTGTGCGTGTGGCCGCGGTGGTGCAGCAGGTAGCCCAGCGGCGCCGGCAGCAGGTTGGTGAGGAACAGGTCCAGGTCGGGAAAATTGCTGGCGGCCGCGCAGGCCGTCAGCAGCAGGCGGTGGCGCGTGCGCTGCTGCGCCTCGACGGGTTCGGCCGGCAGGGAACGCTGGACCAGTTCGCCGATGCCGAGGCCGACAAAGGTGTGGGTGACATTATCCACTCAGCGGCTGACTTCCACCCCGTGCCAGAACGCGATGCGCCCCTCGATGGCCTTGGCCGCTTCCTTGGCGGCGGGGTAGTACCACGCCGCATTGCGGTTCACCTGGCCGCCCACTTCCACATCGTAGTAGCTGGCCACGCCTTTCCATGGGCACAGCGTGGTGTGGCTGCTGTCCTTCAGGTATTCGCGCCGCACGCGTTCGAGGGGGAAATACACGTTCTGCTCGACGATTTCCACCTCGTTCTCGGTGGCCTCGGCGATGATCGCGCCGTTCCAGATGGCTTTCGGCATGGCTGTTCTCCTGATGTCTGTGGTCCGATGATACGGCGGTTGCTGCGTACCCGCTTCCCTCCTGCGGACAGGGCGGTCGGCAACGTCCGGTGCCGCGGCAGTGTAGCGCAAACGGGGGATCGCCGTAACGCCGGCACGGGCCTGCTTCCCGCCCCGATGCCGGCCAGGCGCCTACTTTTCTGCCATGATCTGCCGCAGCGCGCCTTCGAACACGTCCGGCGTCTGGCCGCCGGAGATCAGGTGGCGCTGGTTGATGACGATGGCCGGCACCGAGCGCACGCCCGCCTGCTGCCAGTACTGCTCGAGCATGCGCACGTCGTCCGCATAGCGGTCCGATTCCAGCACCTGCCGGGCGGCGGCGCGGTCCAGGCCCACCCGCTCGGCCGCGCCGAGCAGCACGTCGTGCGAACTTGGGTCTTCGCCGTTGGTGAAATAGGCTTCGAGCAGCGCATGCTTCAGCGCGTGCTGGCGCCCCTCCCCTTCCGCCCAGTGCAGCAGGCGGTGGGCGTCGAACGTGTTGTAGATGCGGCTGCGCTTGTCCATCGCGAACGTGAAGCCGACCGCCGCGCCGCGCTGGCGGATCATGTCGCGCGACTGTTCCTGCTGCTCGGGCGTGCTGCCGTATTTTTCGGCGATGTGTTCGGTGATGTCCTGCCCTTCCGGCCCCATGCCGGGGTTGAGTTCGAAGGGCTGGAAATGGAATTCGACGGCGGCTTCGGGAATGCGGGCAAGCGCGGTTTCGAGCGATTTCAAGCCGACGGCGCACCAGGGGCAGGAAACGTCGGAAACGAAATCGATGCGGAGGGGCGTGGACATGGGCGGCCTTTCAAATGCGGGCCGCCGGCGGCGGCCATCCGGTTACGCCGCCGGCGACGGCAGCCCATCCATGATGAGGGCTGCCGCCGGTTTTGCAAGTTACCGTCGTATCGTCACTGTACTGCTACTTCTTCCTGGCCGCGGTGGCGGCGCCCTTGCCCTTGCTGCCGATGCGGCTTTCCTTGCCGGCCATCAGGTTGCCGATGTTCTTGGCATGGCGCCAGACCAGCAGGCCGCTCATCACCAGCACGGCAAAGAACTGCGGCTCCACGCCGAACAGCAGGCCGTAGTAGAACGGCGCGAAGACCGCGGCGAGCAGCGCGGCCAGCGACGAATAGCGGAACGCATAGGCCACCACCAGCCAGGTCGCCAGCGTGGCCAGCCCCAGCCAGACGTTCAGCGCCAGCAGCACGCCCAGTGCGGTGGCCACGCCCTTGCCGCCCTGGAAGCGGAAGAACACGGGCCACAGGTGGCCGAGGAACACGGCCAGCGCCACCACGGCGATGGTGGCGTCGCCGATGCCGAGCTGGTCGGCATAGCGGACCGTCAGCCAGACCGCGAGCCAGCCCTTGAAGGCGTCGCCGACAAGGGTCCAGATCGCCGCGCCCTTGTTTCCGCTGCGCAGCACGTTGGTGGCGCCGGGATTGCCCGAGCCATAGGTGCGCGGGTCGGACAGGCCGTAGACCTTGCTCACGACGACGGCAAAGGAGATCGAGCCGATCAGGTAGGCGGCAACCGCCAGCAGGAGGGTAATCATTTCCGCAGGTAATCCCTAAATTGCATTATTTGTTGAATTATCGGTAGCATCGAGCAGCGCGGCAGCGGCGGCGCTCCGTCAGTCGGCCAGTGCGCAGGTGACGGGCGTGGCCGCCAGCACCTCGGTCAGTACGCGCGGCGCGATGCCCACCAGGAAGCCGCGCCGGCCGCCATTGATATAAATTGTTTCCAGTTCCAGGATCGATGCTTCCACGTAGACCGGCAGTGCCTTCCTGGTGCCGAACGGCGAGGTACCGCCCACCATGTAGCCCGAATGGCGCTGCGCCACCTCCGGCTTGCACGGTTCGACCGCCTTGCAGCCGATGTTGCGCGCCAGGTTTTTCGTCGAGACCTTGCGATCGCCGTGCATCAGCACAATCAATGGTTTGGCGGCTTCGTCCTGCATCACCAGGGTCTTGACGACATGGTGCTCGTCGACACCCAGTGCGCGGGCCGACACGGACGTGCCGCCATGTTCCTCGTAGTCGTAAGGATGTTCGCTGAACGGCACCTTGTGCTGCTTCAGCAGCGCGGTTGCCGGGGTTTCCGAAATGTGTTCTTTCTTGGCCATGCCGTGATACGATCGTTTTCAAAAGGAGTTTCTCATTATGCAGGAAGAAATTCGCTTTGCCACCTTCAACGTCTGCAACCTCGCCCCGCCCGGCGCGAAATTGTACGACAACCTCGAGCCCCTGACCCCGGCGGGCTATGAGGCCAAGGCCGACTGGATCGCCCAGCAGCTCGACCAGCTCGATGCGGACGTGATCGGCTTCCAGGAGATCTTCTCGCAGGCGGCGCTGCGCGACGTGCTGTCCCGCACGCGCAAGTACCGCGAGGCGCTGCATGCCGGCTTCGACCCGGACCCGCACGCAAGACGGCTCACGCCCAGCGTGGCCCTCGTGTCGCGCCTGCCGCTGGCCGGCGCACCGGGCATTTATGCCAGCTTCCCCGCCGATGTACCGTGCGACTCCGGCAGCCCCGATTCCGACCGCTTCGCGCGCGCGCCGCTGCACGTGCAGGTGGCGCTGCCCGGCGGGCGCATCGTGGACGTGGTGGTGGTGCACCTGAAATCGCGCCGCCCCGACTACCGCAATGGCGACAGCGGCGACGATCCGCTGCACTATGCGTTGGCCAGCCTGCGCTCGCTGGTGTGGCGCGGCACCGAGGCGGTGGCCCTGCGCGTGCTGCTGTCGAAGATGATGCGCGAAGCGCGCCGGCCCTGCGTGGTGCTCGGCGACTTCAACGACACCGCCGATGCCGTGACCACCACGATCGTGCTGGGCACGGGCGGCACCCGCAGCGTGGCCGGCAATGGCAATGGCCATGGCAACATCGGCGGCAAGGGTGGCAATGGTGGCAATGGCAGCCATGGTGGCGGCGGCACCCAGGTCGAGGAGCGCCGAGGCCGGCTGTACGACGCCAACCAGATCCAGCTGCGCCAGGACCACCTGCGCCACGTGGGCTATACCAGCGTCCACGAAGGGCGTTATTCGACCATCGACCATGTGCTCGTTTCGGAGGACTTCAACCGCAACTCGCCGCGCGCGATCGGCGAAGTGGTCGATGTCAGCTATTTCAACGATCACCTGCGGCTGGAGCGGCCGGAAGCGTCGGATCACGGGCAGGTGCTGGTGCGGCTGCGGCTGTATTGAGGCGCACCGCCGCCTGCGCCAGCCGCCCCTGGTACAGGTCGCACCCCTCGCCGCGCAGGAACGCCAGCTGCCCGGGCGTTTCCACCCCTTCCGCGATCACCGTCATGCGCATGCTGCGCGCCATCGCGATGATGGTGCGGATCAGCGTTTCGTTGCCGTCGCCGCGCATGAAGGCCTGGGCGATCTTCAGCTTGTCGATCGGATAGTCCTTCAGCTGTTCGAGGCGCGACCAGCCGGTGCCGAAATCGTCCAGCGACAGCTGCACGCCCAGCGCATGCAGTTGCCCGAGCGTGGCGGCGGTGGCGGCACCGCCCTTCATGATGATCGCCTCGGTGAGTTCGAGTTCCAGGTAGCGCGGCTCGAGCCCCGCCTCGTCCAGCGCGCCGCGCACGCTGTCGGCCAGGCCGCGGCCGACGAACTGCGCCAGCGACAGGTTGACCGCCACGATCATCGGCGTGCCGCTGTCATGCCAGCGGCGTGCCTGGCGGCAAGCTTCGCGCAGCACCCAGTTGCCGATCGGGACCATCAGGCCGGCCTCTTCCGCCACGGCGATGAAGCGCTGCGGCAGCAGCAGGCCCAGTTGCGGGTGGCGCCACCGGATCAGCGCTTCGGCGGCCACCAGCGCGCCGCTGGCGATATCGAGTTCGGGCTCGAACACCAGTTCGAACTGCCCCTCGACCAGGGCCTGGCGCAGCCCCTGCTCGAACGAGGCCCGTTCGACGATGCGCTCGTTCATCTCGGCACTGAAGAACTGGAAGTTGTTACGGCCGCCCTGCTTGGCATGGTACATGGCGATGTCGGCGTTCTTGACCAGCGTGTCGATGTCGTCACCGTCGCT
>DASVVD010000886.1:0-9217 GCA_036386715.1 Pseudoduganella sp. | reverse complement strand
CTGCCGACACGGGATGCGATGAGCGCATCTTCCCGGTTCATCAATGCAGCCGCGTCCTCGATACTCAGCTGATCGAGATCGGTACTGAACGAATTGGGCTGCTCGGTTCTCAGTCGATTGACGGACATGGTGGGGGCGATCCAGGGAAATCGAAACGTTTTTTAAATTGGTATGCAACTGGAACGAATTCTAGCATCCAATGTCGACCATGACGCCAGAAACTTTTAATGATGATTTTTGCCCTAAATACTGGAAATAGGCCGTGAAAGCACCAGCTTACCGTCGCCAGCGCGCTTATTCGAAAAAGTAATTTCCTTGTTTAAAAATATACCAATGTCGTACCAATAAGAAATGGTACAGTCCAATTTTAGCGCGTTGCCCTGACAGGAGCGACAAGCTTTCATTGGGGACCAGAGCATGACGGCAGAGCCGACAAAACCATTCAGCCAGCTGGCCAGGGACATTCTTGCGGCCGTCGGCGGCAGCGCGAATGTGGGCCACCACATGCATTGCATGACGCGGCTGCGTATTACCGTTGTGCGACCCGAGGCAGTGGACCATGCGGCGCTGCGGCAACTTCCCGGCGTGCTTGGGGTCATCGATGGCAATCCGCTGCAAATCGTGATCGGACCCGGAACGGTCAAGCTGGTGGGCAGCGCCTTTGCCAGCGTACTCGCACAGCAGCAACAACAACAGGAAACTGCCGTGGCGGCCGTGGCTGATGCCGTTGCGCCGGCCGCCAGTGTGCCCGAAGTACAGAGCGCCAAACGTGGCAATCCCGCCGTACGGCAGTTCCTGCGCCGGATCGCCGCGATCTGCACGCCGCTGATTCCGGCGCTCATCGGGGCCGGGCTGGTGAAGGCACTGGCGGGTTTGCTGCTGCTGTGGTCGGATCACGCCAGCGCCGGCCCGGCCCAGCAAATCGCCTTCGCGGCGAGCATCGCCTCGCTCATCGGTTCAGCCTTCTTTGCCTTCCTGGTGATCCAGGTCGGCATGAATGCCGCCCGCGAATTCGACGGCACGGCCAGCCTTGGCGGCGCCACGGCAAGCATCATGATCCTGCCCTCGGTCGCCTCGTTGCCAGCCTTCCCGCTGCCCTGGCTGGGAACGGTCACCCTGCAACCGGGCCAGGGTGGACTAATGGGCGCCCTGGTCGCCGGTGCGCTGGTCGCATTCGTCGAACGGCAACTGCGCACGCGCATCCCGCCCGCCATCGAAACACTCGTCACGCCAACAGTAGCGCTGCTCACCGCAGGCGCGGTGACGTTATTCGTATTGATGCCCGTAGCAGGTGTCCTGACCGATGAATTCGGCCGATTAACCCAGGTACTGTTGAGGGAAGGCGGCATGCCGGCCGCGTTCCTGCTGGCCGCCTCGTTCATCGGATTACTGGTGTTCGGCCTGCACCAGGCGTTGATCCCGATTCACGCCCAGTTGGTCGCCCAATACGGCTACACCGCGCTGTTTCCGATCCTTGCCATGTCCGGTTGCGGGCAGGCGGGGTCTGCCATCGCGATCTATTTCAAGAGCAAGGATCCAGTGCTCAAGCGCAGGATTCTCGACACGCTGCCAACCTGCATGCTGGGTATCGGTGAGCCCCTGCTCTACAGCGTGACCTTGCCGCTCGGCCGTCCACTGGTCACCTGTTCCGTCGGCGGCGGCATGGGTGCCATGGTGCTGGGCTATTTCGCCAGCCATGGCGATTACATCGGCGCCACCACCATCGGCCCGGCCAACCTGTTGCTGATTCCCCTGGTCACAGGCCCCCTGGGTTTTGGCGGGAGCGTGGCCGTCTATTGCCTTGCCGCTGCCACAGCCTACGCATCGGCGTTCGTGCTGACGTGGTTTTTTGGACTCCCCAACGAACAGCCCGATCAGCAAACCTTGCACACACTGACCGCAAAGACATCACCATGAAACAACCTCAGCAGTTCTTGCGCCTGACGGCGATGGCCGCATCCATCTTTTCCGTGACGGCCGCTGGTGCGCAGGCATTGCCCACCGCATCCGCGAGCGAGCCGGCCGATTTTCCCGCACCACAGCAAGAGGGTGTTGCGGCGCCAGCGACCCCGACGCTTTCCGCCGATAATGAACCGGCTCGCCTGGAAGCGGTCACGGTGACGGCACGCCGCCGCAGCGAAAGCTCGCAGAGCGTGCCGGCCCCCATCTCGACGGTTAGTGGCACCGATCTGGAACGCCGCCGCGAATACCGGTTGCAGGATCTGCAGCAGGCGTTTGCAAGTGTCAACGTCTCCATCCTGCACCCACGCCAATCGAGCGTGGCGATCCGTGGACTCGGCAACAATCCGGCGAGCGACAATCTCGAGCCCAGCGTCGGCGTCTATCTGGACAACGTCTATCTCGGCCGCCCGGGAATGGCTGTGTTCGATCTGTTCGAGATCCAGCAGATCGACCTGCTGCGTGGCCCGCAGGGCACGCTGTTCGGCAAGAACGCCACGGCTGGTGTGCTCAACATCACGACACGCCAACCGAACTTCACGCCAGGTGGCTATGTCGAACAATCGTTTGGCAGCAATGGCTATCTGCAAACCAAGGCCCATCTGACCGGGCCCCTGTCGGACACGCTGGCTGGCAGTCTTGGTTTCGCGCGCACGCGGAGCGACGGCTTTGTCACCAATGCGCACACTGGCAAGAAGCTGAACGGCGCAGGCACCGACGGCGTGCGCGGGCAATTGTTGTGGAGCCCGGGCGCCGACCTGAGTGCCCGCATCATCGCCGACTACAGCAGGGTCGATGCCGACACGGGCGCCGCGGTGGTCTACGGGATACCGGGCTATCCCGGATACACCAGCCCGTACCTGACCACAGCGGCGGTGCACGGGATCACACCGCTGAATGATCCCTATCGGTACACCGTCGACACCGATACGACCCCACACATGGACGTACACCAGGGCGGCGTGTCTGCGGAAGTCAATTACCGTTTCCCCAGCGGGTATAACCTGACCGCAATATCGGCGGCGCGTTTCTGGAACTTTACCCCGACCAATGACGGCGACGGACTGCCGGTACCGATCACCGTCAATGCCGGTGCCGCCGTCAAGGATCACCAGTATTCGCAGGAAGTGCGTATCGCCTCGCCGACGGGCGGCAGCATCGACTGGGTGGCCGGCGCATTCTACTTCTATCAGCAGACCAGGAACAACGTCTCATCGCTGACCGGCCCCACGCCGTATAACGCCGCTTCAAGGGCCAATGTGCTGACGAATTCGCCGTCCGGCGTGATCACCAGGAGCGCGGCACTGTTCGGCCAGGGCACGTTCCATCTGAACCTGCGTACCGACATCACGGCGGGTATTCGTGGCACCCACGAGGACAAGTCCGGTTCCGTGGTGCGTTATGCCAGCGCGACAGCCGCAGCATACGACTCGGGGCATCTCGGCGAGCATAGCCTGAGCCCGTCCGGCCTGCTCAACATCAGCTACCGGCTGGCGCCCGACGTGCTCACGTACGCCCTGGTGTCGCACAGTGAAAAGTCGGGCGGCATCAACATGGCGGTAGCTTCCGGACCTTCGCTGGGAGCGCAGTCACTGCTGTTCGGTGCGGAACGTACCAACGATGTCGAACTCGGCGCCAAGAGCGACTGGCTTGATCATCGATTGACCCTGAACGGCAATCTGTTCTGGACGCAGGTGCACGGTTACCAGGCTTCGATCCTCAAGCCGAACGATGCCGGCGTGATGAACACGGTCCTGGCCAATGCCGCCGACGTCGATTCGCGCGGTGTCGAGGTCGAGTTGCATGCCAGGCCGTTGCGCGGCCTGACGCTCGGCATGAATGCTGCCTATAACGCCGTGACCTACAACTCGTTCAAGAACGCGCCGTGCCCGATTGGTGTGACGCTGCCGTCTTGCGACTTGAGCGGGCAAGCCGTGGCAGGCGCGCCGCGCTGGACAGGCAATCTCTCGGCGCAGTATGACTTCAGGGCGGCTGGCGATGTCGCCCAGTACATCGTGGCTGCTTACTCGATGCGCTCGAATCAGAACGGCACGCTGGACAATTCGCCGTACGCGAAAATTCCCGGCTATGGCCTGGCCAATCTGGCGGCGGGATGGCGCGTCCAGCGCGGCCAGCAGCGCTGGGACCTGTCCTTGTGGGCACATAATTTGTTCGATAAAAAATACTTCCTGACCACGCTTTCGCAAGCCGGCTACTACGCGGCCAATGTGGGCGACCGCCGCAGTATCGGTGCCACGCTGCGCTATACCTACTGAGCCCCCGACGGCGCTGCCCTACCCTCGGTGCCATCGCCCCGATCAACGAAATACGGTCACATGAAAAATCCACCTCGCGCCATCCTGTTCGACCTGGACGGCACTCTCGCCGACACGGCGCCCGATCTCGCTGCTGCCGTCAACCGGCTGCGCACGGACCACGGCCTGCCACCTCTGCCTTACGAGCCATTGCGCGCTGTCGCATCCAACGGTGAAAGCGGGCTGATTGGTGCCGCCTTCAATCTGGCCACGAACGACGCGGGCTATGAAAAGCTGTGTGCGGCCTTCCTGGACCACTACGGCTGCGCCATTGCCACTAAAACGCGCCTGTTCGATGGCATTGCGCCCCTGCTTCGCACCCTGACGGAAAAAGGTTTGAAATGGGGCATCGTAACCAACAAGGTGGCGCGCTTCAGCGACCTGCTCGTGCCGCAAATCGGCTTGCACGATGCCGCCTGTGTCATCTCCGGTGACACGATGCCGCATGCCAAACCACACCCCGCGCCGTTGCTGGAAGCCGCCCGGCGGCTGGCACTGCCGCCGCAGGATTGCTGGTACGTCGGCGACGACCTGCGCGATATCCAGGCAGGACAGGCTGCCGGCATGACCACCATCGCCGCGGCATGGGGATACTGCGGCATTGCGGCACCGTTCACCTGGCATGCCGATGCCGTCGTCGACCTGCCACTCGACATTCTCGCCTTGCTGGACCAGGCACATGAAAATGCTCCACCGCGCAAGCGTGCGCCGGAAACGCCCTTTCTCTCATCAATGTAGCCCGGATATAACGATGACAAACCAGCCACTGCCGTATGCCTCCCCTGTCGTTTTGCTTGCCCCGCTGACGGGCCGCATTGTGCCGCTTGCCGACGTACCGGATCCCGTCTTCTCGAGCGGCATGCTGGGCGATGGCATTGGCATCGATCCTGCCGAGGGGCGCTTGGTTGCGCCGTGCGGCGGCACCATTTCACAGCTTGCCGGTACCGGTCATGCGCTCACGCTCACCACACATCAGGGCGCACAGCTACTCCTGCATATCGGCATCGATACGGTTGAACTGGGCGGCGCAGGTTTCCGCGCACTGGTCAGTGAAGGAGCACAGGTCGAGGCAGGCGACCTGCTGGTCGAATTCGATCTCGCCACGGTAGCGCGCAAGGCGCGCAGCCCGGTATCGGTGATAGCGATCGCAAACGGCGAGGCGTTTCATATCGCCCAGCGTGCCGAAGGCATGGCGGCAGCAGGCCGCACGCCGCTCCTGGTTCTGCGCCCCGCTGCCGGCACGGCAAGTTCTCCGGCGGCGGCGTCCGTTGCCTGTTCGGCGCCAGGCGCACAGGTACGCCGTATCGTCAAGCTGACGACACCAGGCGGATTGCATGCGCGTCCGGCGGCGCGTGCCCGGGCGGCCGCGCGAGGCCTGGACGCGCAGGTCGAGGTGCGGTTCGGCGACAAACGGGCATCGCTCGACAGCGTGGTGGCGCTGCTCGGCCTCGGTGCGGGCGAGCAGGCCGTGGTCGAACTGGCGGGCATCGGTCCACAGGCGACGCTGGCCGTCGAAGCAGTGGAGCACGAACTCACCCGGGCAGCCGAGGGGGAAACGGCGCCTGCGGCACCATCGGTCACCGTATCGCGCGCCGATGGCGTTTCACCACTCGCTGCGAACACGTTGACAGGTGTGTGCGCCGCGCCCGGAATAGGTGTCGGCACGCTCGTCCACCTCGACGAAGGCGAGATCGATCTGCCAGAGTTTTCCACCACGACGCCCGTTGACGAGCTGCACCGGCTCGATCAGGCACTCGCCGCTGCCGATGCCGCTCTCGGCGCTACCATACGCAACGCCTTACAACGCGGCGCGGACGCAGAGGCGGGCATCTTCGCCGTGCATCGTGTGCTGCTTGACGACCCGACCCTGATCGATGCCGCGCGCGATCTCATTGCGCTCGGCAAGAGCGGGGGATACGCGTGGCGCACTGCGATACACACCCAGATCGCCATCCTGGCCGGCCTCGATGACCAGCTGCTGGCCGCGCGTGCAACTGATTTGCGCGACGTTGAAAAGCGTGTACTGCGCGCGCTCGGTCATGGGCCGGACGTGCACAGCATCTTGCCGGACGACGCGGTGGTCGCTGCCGGGGAGTTCACGCCATCGGACCTCGCTGCGCTCGATCGCAAGCGTATCGTTGCCCTGGTCATGGCACGCGGAGGTGCGACGTCGCACGCGGCGATCATTGCGCGCCAGCTCGGCATTCCGGCCATCGTTGCCGTAGGCGATGCCTTGCATGCAATCCCCGCCAACACGCAAGTCGTGGTCGACGCCACCTCCGGCCGCATCGATCATGCCCCTGGCACGCGCATCATCGAACAGGCGAGACTGGAGCGCCAGCGGCTGCTGAGCGTGCGCGAAGCCAGCCGCAAGTTGTCCGGTGAACCCGCCGCAACACGCGATGGTCATCAAATCGAGGTAGCCGCAAACATCGCTACGCTGGACGACGCGCGCAGCGCCGTCGACAATGGCGCCGATGCGGTGGGCCTGCTGCGCACCGAGCTATTGTTCATGCAGCACCAGCTTGCGCCCGGCATCACCGCGCAGTGTGAAAGCTACCAGGCGATCGTCGATGCACTGCAAGGCCGCCGCGCCATTATTCGCACGCTCGATGCCGGCGCCGACAAGGCAGTCGATTACCTGGCCCTGCCGCCCGAACAGAATCCGGCATTGGGCCTGCGCGGCATCCGCCTGGCGCAGGTGCGGCCGGAGCTCCTCGACGACCAGCTGCAGGGTTTGCTCCGCGTGCGGCCGTTCGGCGCGGTGCGCATCATGCTGCCCATGGTGACCGAGCTTGCCGAACTCGTGCGCATCCGCAGGCGTATCGACGAATTCGCGCAAGCCATGGGACGGACCGATGCGATCGAGGTCGGCGTAATGATCGAAGTGCCATCCGCCGCGCTGCTTGCCGATCAATTGGCACGCCACGCTGATTTCCTGTCGATCGGCACCAATGACCTGACCCAGTACACACTGGCCATGGATCGCTGCCACGCCGGACTCGCGGCGCAATCCGACGGCCTGCATCCGGCAGTACTGCGCCTGATCGATGCCACGGTGCGTGGTGCCCGGATGCATGGCAAGTGGGTGGGCGTGTGCGGTGCACTGGCAAGCGACCCGGATGCCGTGCCGGTGCTGATCGGCCTGGGTGTGACGGAGCTCTCGGTCGAACCGGTTTGTGTGCCTGACGTGAAGGTACGTGTGCGCGACCTGGATTACACGCAATGCCGTCAGCGCGTCCAGGAACTACTTTGCCTGGAATCGGCCCCGCTGGTCCGCGCGGCCAGCCGTGAGGCCTGGCCGCAGCTGGCGCGCACGAACCAGGCGCCTTGGTCTCGCTAGCTGGAATGGAGAAGGCGGGTATCTGGCTGCCAGGTTCAGTTCGATCGAGGCGGCCGTTTCCGGCCGTTCGTCAACCATGACGCAGCCTTGCATAAGGCAATATCGCGGGCACTAGAAGGAACCCTCCTTGCCAAAATGACCGCGGTACGCCAGCATCGCGCTTTTTCATGGGATTCCAATGAACCTGTGGTTCCGCCTGCTGTTCCTGCTGGCCAGCACCCCGTTCCGCCCGAAGCTGGCCGCGCCACACGGTGTCTCGCGCCTGGATTTCCGCGTCTGGTTCAACGACCTCGATACCAACGGCCACGTCAACAACGGCCGCTACTGGACGCTGTTCGACCTGGGCCGCACCGACATCATGCTGCGCATGGGTTTGCTGGGCGCGGTCATGAAGAACAGGTGGACGCCGATCGTGGGTGGCGGCGCGATCCGCTTCCGGCGCGAACTGCGATTGTTCCAGGCGTTCGTGCTCGAGACGCGGATCGTGGCGTGGACCGAGAACCGGGTCGTGTTCGAACAGCGCATCCTGGCCGACGGCGACGTGGTGGCAACGCGGGCGCTGGTGCTGGCCGGGCTGTACGACCGCAAGGCGCGCGGCTTCGTGCCGGTCGAGGCGATCTTCCGCAGCGTGGGCGTGACGGGCGTGCAGTCGCCGCCGATCGATGCCGCGGTGCAGGCGATGCTGGACCTGGATGCGGCGATGAAGCTGGAAGATGCGTGATTGGTCCTGATCCGGATAGTATGGAGGGGTACGCATGCTCCTCAGGACGTCACATTGACGTGCAAACGCGGCCCGCGCAAACAATGCAAAAATCATGAACGAACACGACACTATCCTCGGCAAGCACATCCTGATTGGACTGACTTACCTCGACCGTCATGGCGATATCGCACGGCAGGTCCAGCTGCACGGCACCATTTCCCGCATTGCTGAACACACCCTGTATTTCGACCGGGCAGATGGGGCCGGTGAATTTTCCATCCCTTTCGATGGCGAGCTCGATAGTGCCGATCCGGAAGACACCTACACACTGCGCTCCAGTGGAGAAGCCGTCACCGGCGTCCACTTCATCGCTTCCTGGACAGTGCATCCCAATCCTGATGCCGACTGACCATCGCGCCTGCCGAAAGCCGCCGTAAGACGATATTCAGTTGCGGCCGGAAAACTCAGGCGAGCGCGTTGCGCGCCGCCTGCCACCCCCACCAAGACGCTTCCTCGAACACCGAAAACCCCGACAGGTCCGAGTGCGCGAACAACACCGGCCCGTCCGCCTCGCGCAGCGCCTGCAGGCCGGGATTGGACAGGAACCCCGGCAGCGGCGCGGCCATCGCATGGGCGCGCAGCGTGATGTCGGCGCGCTGCACGCAGCCGTCGAACGCGCTGCCATACGCGGCGCGCAGGTCGACCGTGGCCAGCGCCAACAGTTCCTCGGCGGTTGCTGCCTGCATCCACTTGCGCGCCTCGGGCGGAGCGCGGTCGGCCAGCGCCACATAGCTGGTAAACACGGTCTGCGCCGGCGGCGTCTGCCGGATGTCCTGGTGCGTGGACACCACATAGCCGAGGCCTTGCGTGCCATGCACCACGTTGTCCCACGACAGC
>DASVVD010000885.1:0-3206 GCA_036386715.1 Pseudoduganella sp. | reverse complement strand
CACATGCCGGCGCCGCCCTGTTCTTTCTCGGCGGTGCTGAACACGGCTTCCGGGTTTTCCTTCAGCACCGCCTCGATGCCGACCACCGGCGCCGTGACCTTCTGCGAGGCGAAGATGTTCTCGCCGCCGCACAGGCGCAAGGCATCGCTGACGATGTGGGTGCCGTTCAGCGTGTACAACGGCTTGTCCCAGACCTGGTAGAACACGCGCACCACCGGGCGGCCCGCATAGCGCGTGCGCAGTGCCGCCAGGCGCTTGCGCAGGTCGGCCGCCGCCGCTTCCGCAGCCGGCTCGGTACCGGCCAGCTTGCCCATTGCGATCACGCTGCCGGGAATCGCATCGAGGCTGGCCGGCTCGCTGTGGAACAGTGGAATGCCGAGCTTGCGCAGCATCTCGATCTGGCGTTCGGAGCTGCCATGGCGCCAGACCACGATCAGGTCCGGCTTCAGGGCCAGCACGCGTTCCAGGTCCACTTCCCGATTGCTGCCCACGCGCGGGATCGCCTTGGCCGCTTCAGGGTAGTCGCTGTAGTCGACCGCACCGACGATCCTGCTGCCGGCACCGGCTGCGAACAGCAGTTCCGTCACGTGCGGCGCCATCGAGATCACCCGTTCCGCCGGCTTGGCCAGGGTCACCATCTTGCCGTCGTCGTCACGCACGGACACCGCGGCATGCACACCCAGTGCCATGAGCAGGGCCGGCAAGGCCGGGAGCAATAGCATTTTCTTCATCGTTTTTCCTTGGTCCATTCGTCCAGCGCGCCGGCGAGGCGCGACCATGCGGCTTCGTCCGGCGGCAGGCCGATGCGGATGCCGCGCGGGCCTTCGCGAAACAGCCGCACCCAGATGCCGCGCCGCGCCATGTGTTCGTGAAAAGCTTCCGGCGCGCGCTCCGGCCACCAGCGGAACAGGTTGGTGCCCGAAGAGTCGATACCGTGCGCCGCGAGCAGCGCGGCCAGCCGTTGCCCTGCCGTGTCCAGTGCGCTGCGCGCCTGCCGCTGCCAGGCGTCATCGAGCAGCGCGGCCTTGCCGATCAGCTGCGCCGGGCCGCTGACCTGCCAGGGCCCCAGTTCCTCGTCGAGTGCATCGAGCAGCGCAGCGTGCGCCGCGACAAAGCCGAGCCGTACGCCTGCCAGTCCGAAGAACTTGCCGACCGAGCGCAGCACGATGAGACCGGGCCGCTCCGCCTGGTCGGCCACGCTGTGCGTGCTGTCCGTATCGGCAAAGGCTTCGTCGACGACCAGCCAGCCGCCGCGCGCCGCCAGCATGTCCGCCCAGCGCAGCAGCTCTTCACGCGGCACCGTGGCGCCGGTGGGGTTGTTCGGATTGCAGACCACCACCACGTCGCTGCTGCCCACCGCGTCGGCCAGCGCATCGTATGCTACCGCTCGGGCAACGTGGCCATGGCGTGACCAGTGATGCGCATGCTCGGCATAGGAGGGCGACGATACCGCGATCCGCGAGGGTGGCCGCAAGCGCGGCAATGCCTGGATTGCCGCCTGGGTTCCAGCCACCGCCAGCATGCGCGACGCGCCGTAGTAGCGGCACGCAGCGGCAGCCAGTTCCGGATCGGCTTCCGGCAGGCGGTGCCAGGTAGTGCCGGGCAGGTCCGGCACCGGGTACCAGTGCGGATTCAGGCCAGCCGACAGGTCCAGCCAGTGCGCGTGGCCGTACAGCCGGGCCGCATCGCGCAGGTTGCCGCCGTGTTCAGGCATGCCGCACTCCCGCTGTCATCAGCATCGCCAGCAGCATCGCCAGCCCCGCCAGCCCCACAGCCAGTCCGACCCAGAGCTGCGTGGTATGCCGGACCAGGCGCCATGCGCGTTCGATGTCGCCGGCCGCCGCCGGCACGCCGCTGCCCAATGGCGGGCGTTGTTCGATCACGCCGTCATAGCGCGCGGCGCCGCCGAGTGCCAGGCCCAGTGCGCCGGCGCCGCTGGCCATCACCGGGCCGGCGTTCGGGCTGCTCCAGGCCGGTGCCTGCTCGCGCCAGCAGCGCCATGCGGTGCGCCTGCCCGCCACGCCGGGCGCCAGCAATACATACGACAGCGCGGTCAACCTTGCCGGCACGTAGTTCAGCGCATCGTCGATGCGCGCCGCAACGCGGCCAAAATAGAGAAAGCGCGCATTGCGGTAGCCCCACATCGCATCGAGCGTGTTCGCCAGGCGGAACAGCAGCGCGCCGGGACCGCCGGCCACGGCGAACCAGAACAGCGTGCCGAACACGGCATCGTTGCCGTTCTCCAGCAGCGACTCGGCGCTGGCCTTGGCCAGGTCGGCCTCGCTGGCATCGGCCGTGTCGCGGCTCACGATGCGGCCCGTCAGTTCGCGCGCGGCGGCAAGGTCGCCGGCCCGCAGGGCGGCGGCGATCGGCAGGTTATGGTCGCGCAGGCTGCGCAGGCCGATGCAGAAATACAGCAGCGCAGCATGGGCGACGGCGCCCGCGAGGCCGCACAGCCACACGGCCAGCACGGTGAGCGGCAGCACCGCCAGCACCCAGCCGAGCGCACCGCGTGCAATACGCACAGTGCCTTTGTTCAGGCGCCGTTCGATCGCAGCGGCCAGGTTGCCGAAGCCGACCAGCGGGTGATACCGCCGCGCTTCGCCGAGCAGCAGGTCGAGGAGCACGCCGGCCGCCAGCAGCAGCGCCACCGCCGGCCATGACAGTCCGCTCAGCACGAGGTACCTTTCAGCACCAGGGGCAGGCCGGCCGCGACGAACATCACGCTGTCGCATGCCGCCGCCACGGCCTGGTTCAACCGGCCCGCTTCGTCCATGAAGGCGCGCGTGACGGCGCCGAAAGGCACGATGCCCATGCCCACTTCGTTCGATACGAACACCACGTCGCCGTCATCGCGGGCCAGTTGCGCGAGCAATGCGGCACGCTCCTCATGGAAACGCTGCGGCAAGGCGATCTTGCCGATGTCCGGGTAATCGGTGCCGTCCGCGAACAGCAGGTTGCTGAGCCACAGCGTCAGGCAATCGACCAGCACCAGCCGGTGCGGCGCGCGCCATTGTTCCAGCATTGCCGCCAGCGCCAGCGGTTCCTCGACCGTGATCCATTGCGCCGGCCGCCCTGCGCGATGCGTGGCGATGCGCTGCGCCATCTCGGCATCGCCGGCGCCGGCCGTGGCCACGTAGACGATGCCTTTGCCCGACTCTATCGCCAGCCGTTCGGCATGCGCGCTCTTGCCGGACCGTGCGCCG
>DASVVD010000884.1:0-5274 GCA_036386715.1 Pseudoduganella sp. | reverse complement strand
CACCTTGTCCTCGGCGTCGAAGTAGCGGTAGACACCCGGCAGGTTCGGCAGCTTGGCGACCGTCGCCAGCACCTGTTCGCGCGCCGATACGGTCGGCAGGGTCGGCAAACTCGCCGTCATTTCCTCGCTCATTTCACTCATCCTGCTTTTCCACGATCACGAAGGCGACCGCGTACTCCTCTTCATCGCTGATGGTCACCTGCGCCGTCAGCCGGTTCTGCGCCATGTAAGCCGCCAGGGCGCCGCTGCAGACGATGCACGGCTTGCCCAGCGCATCGTTGAGCAGCTGCGCGGCGGGCCAGGTCATCGGCGGCCGCAGGCCCAGGCCCAGCGCTTTCGAAAACGCTTCCTTGGCGGCGAAGCGCGTTGCCACGTAGCGTACGCCCCTTGTCGCGTTGCGGGCGCTGCGTTCGCGATAGACCTCGATTTCCTCGGGACCGAGCACGCGGCGGGCAAAGCGCTCGCCCTGGCGCGCCAGGGCTTCGCCGATGCGGGGGACCTTGCAGATATCGGTGCCGATCCCGTGGATCATCGGGCTCCCAGGCGCGTCGAGACCATGATGGCCTTCATCTCGCGCACCGCGTTTTCCCAGCCCACGAACACCGAGTGCGCCACGATCGCGTGGCCGATGTTGAGCTCGTCGATCTGCGGGATCGCCGCGATCGCCTGCACGTTGGTGTAGTGCAGGCCGTGGCCGGCATTGACCTTCAGGCCGCGCTGCACGCCCCAGCGCACGCCGTTCCTGACGCGCTCGAGTTCCTCCAACTGCTTCGCGCCTTCGGCATCGGCATAGGCGCCGGTGTGCAGTTCGATGACGGGCGCGCCCACGTCGGCCGCGGCCTGGATCTGCGCCTCGTCGGCATCGATGAACAGGCTCACGCGGATATTCTCGCCCTGCAGCTGCTTCACGGCGGCGGCCACTTCCTTGTGGAAGCGCACCACGTCGAGCCCGCCTTCGGTGGTGATCTCGGTGCGCTTTTCCGGCACCAGGCAGACATCGGCCGGCCTGATGCGGCAGGCGAAGTCGATCATTTCCTGCGTGACCGCCGCTTCCAGGTTCATGCGCGTGACGAGCTGCGGCGCCAGGCGGATCACATCTTCGTCCTTGATGTGGCGGCGGTCCTCGCGCAGGTGCAGCGTGATGCAGTCGGCGCCGGCCTGTTCGGCCAGCAGCGCGGCGCGGATCGGATCGGGGTACTTGGTGCCGCGCGCATTGCGCAGCGTGGCCACGTGGTCGATGTTGACGCCCAGGTCGATCATCGTGCCGGAAGGGTGCAGGAAGCTCATGGTCTCTTTGTTTTTACGGTTGCGTTTACAGTTACATCACAGTTGCATCAGGTCGATCAGAATCTGGCGCGTGTTGAGCGGCGCCCCGTTCAGCTGGTGGGCCAGCAGGTAGCGCATCAGCTGCTTGCTTTGCGCTTGCGTGGCCGGGTCGGTGTAATCCTCGCGCGCCATGTCGAGCAGTGTCTTGCCGGCCACGCGCGGCGCGGCATCGCGCTCGCCAGCCGGACGCGGGCCGCGGTCGGGATCGACCACGTACTGGATGCCGGCCTTGACCTTGCCGCGCGTGTCCGCGCAGCGCGTGAGATCGGCGGCAACCCCGGTCTCCTTAAGTAAGGCCGCTTCGAATTTTCGCAAGACGATCGGCGGCGGTTCGTTGTGGGCCAGCTGGTTCAGCGTCGACACATAGTGGTCGAACAGCCGCGGGTGCGCATCGTCGCGCGCCAGCAGTTTCACCAGCAGCTCGTTCAGGTAGAAGCCGCACAGCAGCGCTGTCTTCTCCAGCGGCAGCAGGCCGCCTACCCAGTCGGCATCGGTCAGCGTGCGCAATTCGTTCTTGCCGGTCCAGCCGGCGGATACCGGCTGGAAGGTCTGCAGCACACCGCGCAGCTGGGAATGCGGCCGCTTGGCCCCTTTCGCGATCAGCGCCACGCGGCCGAAATCGCGCGTCAGCAGCTCGACGATGAGGCTGGTTTCCTTGTACGGGTAACTGTGCAGCACGAACGCCGGCTGCGCGGTGACGCGGGTGCCGATCGTGCGGGGCGCGCTGCGCTTGCGGGTTTGCTGGGGCGGCGCTACTGCCGGGCCTGTGTCCACCCTGGGGTCAACCCCGAAAGTGGACACAGGCTCAGCTGTAAGCGAGTATGGAATCGTGAAATCGCTGACTTTTAAGGATGAGTTCGTGTCTGATTTCAGGGTTGACCCCAAGGTGGACACAGTCTCAGCACTGGCGATTTTGGAGACATCCGCGGCCAAGCTCGTGTCCAGGGGGCTGGCGTGGGTGATGGCATGCACGCCGTCACCCGCTACGCCGGCAGGGAACGATGCTTCCTGAATCGCCGGCTCCGCCCCCGGGGTGGGTACGGGCTCGGCTGTTGGCCGGCGTCTTGCCATGATGGGATTATTCGTAGCCGTAGGCCCGCAGGCCGGCTTCGTTGTCGGCCCAGCCGGATTTGACCTTGACCCAGATCTCCAGGTAGACCGGGCCGCCGAACAGCCGTTCCATGTCGAGGCGGGCCTGGGTGGAGACTTCCTTCAGCCGGGCGCCCTTGTTGCCGATGATCATGGACTTGTGGCCGTCGCGCTCGACCAGGATCGCGGCGAAGATGCGTCGCAGGTTGCCTTCCTGTTCGAATTTCTCGATCAGCACGGTGCTGGTGTACGGCAGTTCGTCGCCGACAAAGCGGAACAGTTTTTCACGCACGATTTCCGAGGCGAGGAACTTCTCGCTGCGGTCGGTGATGTCGTCTTCGCCGAATACCGGGGCATTTTCCGGCAGCAGGCGCCTGATTTCATTTTGCAGGCCGTCGAGCTGGAAGCGCAGCTTGGCCGAGACCGGCACCACGGCCGCGAAGTCGAATTTCGACGCCACCTGCTGCGCGAACGGCAGCAGCACGGCCTTGTCCTTCACGCGGTCCGATTTATTGATCACCAGGACCACCGGCACGTCTTTCGGCAGCAGGTCGATGACCTGCTGGTCGGCCTCGCCGAAGGTGCCGGCCTCGACCAGGAACAGGATCACGTCCGACGAATCGAGCGTGCCGGTCACGGTCTTGTTCAGGGTCTTGTTCAGCGCATTCGAATGGCGCGTCTGGAAACCCGGCGTGTCGACGTAGATGAACTGCGCATCGGCCAGCGTCTGGATGCCGGTAATGCGGTGGCGCGTGGTCTGCGCCTTGCGCGACGTGATGCTGACCTTGGCGCCGATCAGCGTGTTCATCAGGGTCGACTTGCCCACATTGGGGCGTCCGACGATGGCAATATAGCCGCAGCGGAATCCTGCGGGCGTGGTGGCGTCAGTCATGATGGTTCTCGGTTATTTGTTGGCGAGCTTTTTTTCCGCCGGGTCGTCGCCCTGGACGGTGGCGATGCCCGCCAGCTTCAGCTGCGCGGCGCGCGGTTTGCTCTTGCGCGCGGCGGCGGGCGCCCTCTGGGCAGCCTGCTCGGCCACGTCGAGCGCCAGTTTCGCGGCCGCCTGTTCGCCGGCACGGCGGCTGCCGCCCCGGCCGTAGACCTGGATGCCCAGCTTGGGCACCAGGCACTCGATCTCGAATTCCTGGCTGTGCGCGGCGCCATGCGTGGCGACCACGTTGTACAGCGGCAGCGAGATCTTCTTGCTTTGAAGGAATTCCTGCAGCAGCGTCTTGGCATCCTTGCCCAGCGTGCGGGGGTCGACGGTGTCCAGGATCGGAATGTAGAACGCCCGGATCACCTTGGCCGCCGCATCGAAGCCGGCATCCAGGAAGATCGCGCCCAGCAGCGCCTCCAGCGTGTCCGCCAGGATCGACGGCCGGCGGAAGCCGCCCGATTTCAGTTCGCCCTCGCCGAGGCGCAGGAACTGCGACAGCTCCAGCTTCTGGGCAATCTCGAACAACGACTGCTGCTTGACCAGGTTGGCGCGCAGCCGCGACAGGTCGCCTTCGTCGATCTGCAGGTAGCGTTCGTAAAGGATCGCCGCCACCGCGCAGTTCAGGATCGAATCGCCCAGGAATTCCAGGCGCTCGTTATGCAAACTGCTGTGGCTGCGATGCGTCAGGGCCTGCTGCAGCAATCCAGCATCCCGGAACGTGTGGCCCAGCTTCGTTTGCAATAACTGTAGATTCATCTTCCTGTCTGTCCTGTCATTCTTATTACTCGGTGCGGGTGGCGGTGGTGCCGCCCCTGGCGGTCGAGCCGCTGTATTCGAGCAGCACGCTGGCCGGCCCGGCCAGGTGGATTTTCTTGTCGTAGGCGAACGATACCTCTGTTTCGCCGTTGACACGCTCGATCGTCAGGTCGCGGCCGCTGATCGAGCTGATGTAGTTTACCTCGGCGCTGCGGTCGAACGCGGCACGGATCTCCTGCGGCGTGCCGCCGGCGGCCTTGGCCTTGGCGATTGCCGCGTTGACCGAGCGGTATTCCGAATACGTGGGCAGGATCTTCATGGCCAGCACGCCGACCAGGCCGATCAGTGCCAGAACCACGACCAGGCCGGTCAGTGAAATGCCGCCTTGCCGCAGCGCCCCCGGATTGCCCGCTCCACGCATCGATGCTCCTCGTCCGGCTACCACGTCAACGTTACTGGATGCCGCCGATGCGGCGCGGATTGGACAGGTTCATCCATACGGCGACCGCCTTGCCGACGATGTTCTTGTCCGGCACGAAGCCCCAGTAACGGCTGTCCGCGCTGTTGTCGCGGTTGTCGCCCATCATGAAATAGTTACCAGCCGGCACCATGCAAGTAAAGCCTTCGTACGTGTAGGTGCAGTTTTCCTTGTTCGGAAAATCGCGCACGTCGGACAGGTTCAGCGTCGGCGCGCGATCGTCGTTCAGGATGCGGTGCTCGATGCCGGACAGGTTTTCCTTGAATTGTTTCTTGTAATTCAGGGTTTCGTCGTCCAGGTAATCGTCTTGCGGCGCGTAACTGATCGGCTTGCCATTCACGGTCAAGCGCTTGTTTTCATAAGTGATCTTATCACCCGGCACGCCAACCACGCGCTTGATGTAATCCTGGCTCATGTCCTTCGGGTACTTGAACACCATCACGTCGCCGCGCTGCGGGTCGTTCAGCTGGATGATCTTCTGGTTGACGATCGGCAGGCGGATGCCATACGTGAACTTGTTCACCAGGATCAGGTCGCCCACCAGCAGCGTCGGCACCATCGACGACGACGGGATCTTGAACGGCTCGAACAGGAACGAACGCAGCACGAACACCAGCGCGATCACCGGGAAGAAGCTGCCTGAATACTCGATCCAGGTCGGCTGCCGGAGCAGTGCCTGCTCGATCTG
>DASVVD010000883.1:0-1950 GCA_036386715.1 Pseudoduganella sp. | reverse complement strand
GGGTAAACAACTTCCACCGCCGCCGGCATGCCGCCGGTCGCCAGCGCATCGATCACGTCCTGCAGGGTGGCTTTGGCCGGCATGACATTGAGCACCTTGTTCATGCCGCCGCCGCGCAGCAGCGACTCCAGCTTGGCCGGGTCGTCCGCCGCGACCACCGTCAGGTCGGCCAGCGCCTGGAGCAGGTCGGCCGCTTCATGCAAGCCGCGCACCGTGGCGAACAGCGGCGTCAGCTTTCCATCGATGCCGAGCGCCGCGGTCACGGCCGGGTGATCGTGCGCGGCATCGACCAGCGTGCCGGCGGCCTTCACCATCTCGGCAAGGCTGGCCTGCGTGGTGCCCGCGGTAACGGCGACAATCAGCGCATGCGAAGCCTCAATGGCGGAACTGCCCTCGAAGTCGATGCCGGTTGCGGTGACCGAACGGGTGAAATCGATGGCGGCCTGCTGGCGCAACGTGGCGACTGCTAGGTCGCTGCCTTGTGCGGCGTGCAGGATCTCGATGACCACACCATCAAGCGTGGTATAGCCTAGCTCCACGGCTTCGCGCCAGAAAGCCAATCCTTCCGCATCCGGTTCGCGGTCGAACAGCTGCCGATAAATATCGACAATGCGGTTGCTGATGCGTTCGGCGGCACTGTCACCATGAAAAAGCGTTGACGCTTCCTCGCAGTTGGCGAATCCTTCGACAATCTTCCTCGGGTCGTCGTTGGCGAGGCGCAGCGCCTCCACCCAGAACGCCAGGCCTTCCGGATCGGCCGGGCGACCGAAGTAGGCCAAATAGCACGCACTGACTACCGATTCTTGGATGCTGGTCACAGTTACTCTCCTGAGGTGGCGCGAATTGATTTACGCTTGGAAAGATGCAGTGTATCCAGCAGGAAAATGTCAGAATGTCGAATGGATCAAACGTTGGCCACTTCGTCGCAATTGGAAGACGTAGACGACAAATTACGAAAAATTCCCCATAAAGAACCCATATTTTCATTCAGGAAACTATCAAAAACGATGCGCCCGGGCCTTTATCCGGGCGTGCGTGACAAGGAACGACGCAGCCATAAAAAAACCGCGCGGACCTTTCGGTCGGCGCGGCTCGTTACTGCTGAAAGCAGGTCAGGCGGCGATCACACCCGCGCCGGCCGAAGCCTTGCACACGTAGATCGTGGCGCCCTGCCCGTTCGGGCCGGCATATTCCTTCTCGACCGCGGCACGCACCGGCGCCACCAGTGCTTCCGGCACCAGCGACACCACGCAGCCGCCGAAGCCCCCACCGGTCATGCGCACACCGCCCTCGTTGCCGATCACGTTCTTGACGATCTCGACCAGCTGATCGATCAGCGGCACGGTGATCTCGAAGTCGTCGCGCATCGACGCGTGCGACGCGGCCATCAGGTCGCCCATGCGTGCCAGGTCGCCCTGGCCCAGCGCCTCGTTGGCAGCCAGCACACGCGCGTTCTCGGTGACGATGTGGCGCGCCCGCTTCAGCGTGACGGCATCGAGCTCGCCGCCGCGCGCATCGAGCATGGCCTGGTCGACATCGCGCAGGGCCGGTACGCCGAAGTGGCGCGCCGCTTTCTCGCATTGTTCCCGGCGGGTGTTGTACTCGCTGTCCACCAGGCCGCGCTGCACGTTCGAATTGAAGATCATGATCGCCGCGCCATCCGGGATCGGCACCGGCTGCGTCTCGAGCGAACGGCAGTCGATCATCAGCGCATGGCCGGCCACGCCGGAAGCGGAAATGATCTGGTCCATGTTGCCGCACTTGGTGCCGACGAAATTATTCTCGGCACGCTGCGCGGTCAGCGCAATGTCGATCGGCGACAGGCCCTCCAGGCCAGGCAGCGTGGCGAACAGCCGGCCGATGGCCACGGTCAGCGAAGCCGACGACGACAGTCCCGCGCCCTGCGGCACGTCGCCCGACACCACGATGTCGAAGCCCTGCACCGGCAGG
>DASVVD010000882.1:0-8608 GCA_036386715.1 Pseudoduganella sp. | reverse complement strand
GCAGGTCCGATGCCGTCAGCGCGGCGCCATCGCGCGGGTAGGCGACAACGACGATGGCCTGGCCCAGTGTCGGGTGCTTGACGCCGAGCGCCGCCGCTTCGGCCACGTGTTCACGGGCGTACACCACTTCCTCGACCTCGGTCGGGCTGACGCGGTAGCCGGACGTCTTGATCATTTCATCGTTGCGGCTGATGAAGTACAGGAAGCCATCCTCGTCGCGCCGCACCGTGTCGCCGGACCACACGGCCAGCTCCGTCAGCGGCAGGCCGTAATGGCGCGGTGCCACCGGCCTGAAACGCTCGGCGGTCTTGCCCGGATCGTTCCAGTAGCCGAGCGATACCAGCGCGCCGCGGTGCACCAGTTCGCCCGGTTCGTGCGGCGCGCACTCGGTACCATCCGGCCGCAGCACCATCACTTCGGCATTCGGGATCGCCTTGCCCATCGAATCGGGGCGGCGCTCCAGCTCTTCCGGCGGCAGGTAGGTGGAGCGGAACGCTTCGGTCAGGCCATACATCAGGAACGGCCGCGCACGCGGCAGTGCCTGGCGCAACGCCTCGAGCGTGGGGCGCTGCATCGCGCCGCCGGAATTGGTGAGATAACGCAGCGTGCAATCCTGCGGCCATGGCAGCGGCGCCAGCTGGATCCACAGCGGCGGCACCGCGGCCAGGCCGGTGATGCGCTCCGTGACGACGGCGTTGAGCACATCGCGCGGCAGCAGGTGGTTGATCAGGACGGCCGTGGCCCCGACGTGGAACGCCGTGGTCAGCTGTGACAGGCCGTAGTCGAACGACAGCGGCAGTACCGCCAGGAGCCGGTCTTGCGGCGTGTTCTCCAGGTAGCTGGCCACGCTTTGCGCCCCGGCCACCATGTTCCTGTGCGACAGCACCACGCCTTTGGGCTTGCCGGTGCTGCCGGAGGTGTACAGGATCGCGGCCATGTCGCCATCGATCGCGCGGTGCGGCACGTGCATGTCGTCCGTACCGCGACCTGTACCGTGGTCTGTAGCGCGGGCGATCGCACCATCCCACGACAGCACTTCGACATTCTGCACGGCCGGCAATGCGGTGATTTTCGCGTCATCACCGCCCACGGCCACGACCAGGCGCAGGTCGCGGCATGCCGGCAGCACGCCGGCCAGCAGCTTCAGGCGGTCGATCGTGGTGACCAGCACGCGCACATTGCAGTCGGCCAGGATATAGGCCACCTGCTCGGGCTTGAGGAGGGGATTGACGGGAACGAACACGCCGCCCGCCGCCGCCGCGCCGAACATCGCGCCCACGTTCTCGACATTCTTTTCCATGTAGACGGCCACGCGCTCGCCGCGTTCGAGGCCGCTTGCCAGCAGGGTGGCGGCGGTACGGCGCACCAGGTCGGCAAGCCCCGCGTAATGCAGGCGGCGACTGCCATGGACGAGGGCTTCGGCGCCGGGTGTCCGGCTGGCCGAGCGGAAGATGAAATCGTGGATCAGGTCGCTCATATCATGTCCGGCAAAGGGGCTGGTCCCGCAGGGATTCGCAATGTAACCATGGGGAAACCTAGGCGGGAATATTAACATTTTACAATCACCAGTTAGTTGTTTTTTGCCAAGGTCTTGCCGAAAATATCCGTTTCCATTATTCCAAATACAACAATTAACGTGAATTTTTAGCAATCTTTTGATGTATGATGTGGAACGCCGTTAGTTTTATCCAGGAAAGCGGCTGCAAGCGAGAGACCATGGGACAGACCAGCATTTCAGATGTGAAGCCGGCCGCAGTGCAATCTCCTCCGCCTGGTCCCGCCGCGTCGCCCCCTGCAGACTATCCGCGCTCCCGCCTGCCCGTGGCGCCGGCACTGTCGCTGGCATCGTTCCTGCGCATGGGCGGCCCGCAGGCGCCATCGATCCTCGATGCCGGCGAAGTCCGTTTCGTCACCAGCGGCCGGGTGGCCATCGCGCTGGCCCTGAAGGAAATGGGCGTCGGCCCCGGCGACACGGTTCTCGTGCCCTCCTATCACTGTGCATCGATGATCGAACCGGTCATATGGGCTGGCGCCACGCCGCTGTTTTACCGCATCAACCCCGATACCACGGTCGATCTCGACGACCTTGCATGCAAGGCTGCCGGCGCCACCAGCCTGAAGGCGCTCATGGCAACCAACTATTACGGTTTTCACCAGCCGCTGCCGGCACTGCGCGCGTTCTGCGATGCGCGCGGCATCCGCTTGCTGGAAGATTGCGCCCACTCGTTCCTGGGCCGGCATGCCGGCCGGCCACTGGGCTCGTGGGGCGACTATGCGATCGCCAGCAGCATGAAGTTTTTCCCTGTCTATGAAGGTGGTTGCCTGGTGTCGTCGCGCCACCGGCTCGACGGCGTGCGGCTGCAATCGGCCGGCGCCGGTTTCGAGGCGAAGGTGTTGCTGAACTCCGTGGAAAATGGCTTCGCCTACGGCCGGCTGCCGTTGCTGCGCGCGCTGATGGCACTGCCCATGGCTGCCAAGACCGCCCTGTGGGGCTTGATCAAGGCACGCCATCAGGGCTTGGGCACGGCGCTCGCGCCCGGCTCCTCCGACGGCGGCTTCGGTTTCGACCCGGCCTGGCTGACCAAGCGTTCGTCGCTGTATTCCCGGCTGATGCTGCGGCTCGTATCGCACCGCCGGATGGGCGAGCTGCGCCGCCGCAATTACCAGCGCCTGTACGACGCGTTGTCGGCACTGCCCGGCTGCCGGCCGCTGTTCCCCACGCTGCCGGACGGTGTGGTTCCCTGGGTGTTCCCACTGCTGTGCGACGAGCCGCAAGCCTTGTTCCGCCAGCTGAAAGGTGCCGGCGTGCCGGTGATCCGCTTCGGCGAATACCTGTGGCCCGGCGTGGACGCCACCGTGTGCGAAAACAGCGTGAACCTGTCGCGCCGCGTGCTGCAATTTCCCTGCCACCAGGAGCTGCGCGCCGGTGAAATCGAATGGATGATCGGCCAGGTGCGCGGCGCGATCGTCGGTGCAACCGGTGAAGAAGGAAACCTGCGATGAAATGGCACCTGTATCCGGCAACAACGTTTGCCGACCATGCCCAGGCATGGCGCCTGCTGAATGCGGCTACGACCCGCTCGCCCCTGCTCGATCCGGAATTCGTGCAGCCGCTGCTGGCGGAGTTCGGCGACCCGCGCGGGCAGCTCGCCATTTGCATGGCCGATGGCGAGGCCGTCGCCATGGGCGTCCTGGTGCCGCGTGGCCATGGTGCATGGCAGGCGTTGCAGCCGTCGCAGGCGCCGATCGGCCTGTGGCTGCACCGCGCCGGCATCCCGCTCGACCAGCTGTTGCCGGCACTGGCGCGCAAGTTGCCGGGCCTGGCACTGATGGTCGGCCTGACGCAGCGCGACCCGCAACTCGAACCGCGCCCGGTGGACAGCGCCACGACCAGCACCATGGACTATATCCGTACCGCTTACGTGCCGATCGCCGGCACTTTCGAGGATTACTGGAATGCGCGCGGCAAGAATTTACGCAGCAACCTGAAAAAGCAGCGTTCGCGCCTGCAGAAGGATGGCATTGCCACGCGCATGCAGATCGACCGCTCGCCGGAGCAGATGGCGGCGGCCGTGGCCGATTACGGCCGGCTGGAAAGCGCCGGCTGGAAAGCGCAACTGGGCACGGCGATCCACCCGGACAATGACCAGGGCCGCTTCTACACGGCCATGCTGGAAGGCTTTGCCCGGCGCGGCCAGGCCGCCGTGTACCGCTACTGGTTCGAGGCGCCGCAGCAGGCACCGCAGCTGGTGGCGATGGACCTGTGCATCGAGGGCGACGGTGCCCTGATCGTGTTGAAAACCACCTACGACGAATCGGTGCCGGCCAGCCTGTCGCCGACGTTGTTGATGAGGGAGGAATGCTGCCAGCGGCTGTTTGAGCAAAAGCAGTACGCGCGCCTGGAGTTCTACGGCAAAGTGATGGAATGGCATACACGCTGGACCGACGAAATACGGACCATGTACCATGTCAACCATTACCGCTGGCCGGTACTTCGCCAGCTGCATGCCGCCGCCGGCGAACGTAACGCCCTGGTGCAACGGTTGCGCGGCAAGCCTGCCGCGCCAGCCCCTGCGCCGGTCGCCGCGCGGCAGCAAACCTCAACCATGGAGTAAACATGTATCTCGACGAAGTAAAGCAGATTGTCATCGATGTCCTGGCCCTCGGTCCCGCCGGCCGGTCGCTGGACGAGCATTCCGCCCTGCTGGGCAGCATTCCGGAACTCGATTCGATGGCGGTCGTCCAGCTGATCGGCGCGCTGGAAGAACAGTTCGGCTTTGCGGTCGACGACGACGAGATCAGCGCCGAAACCTTCGCCACGCTGGGCAGCCTGTCCGCCTTCGTGAAGCACAAGCTCACCGCCTGACATGCATGCCATCGCCGCCGCGCCGCCCGCGCAACCGTTCTTCCTGGATGGCGGCGCGGCGGCGCGTTTCTGCCTGTATCACCCTCCCCTCGCTGCCCCTGCCCTTGGCGCATGCCGCGGCGCATGGCTCTACATCCACCCGTTCGCGGAAGAGATGAACAAGTCGCGCCGCATGGCCGCGCTGCAGGCGCGCGCGCTGGCGCGGCAGGGGTATGCCGTGCTGCAGATGGACCTGTACGGCTGCGGCGACAGCGCCGGCGATTTCGCCGATGCGCGCTGGGACATCTGGCTCGATGACATTAACCGCGCCCTGGCCTGGCTCGAACGGCAAAGCGGCTGTGCGGCCGGCCTGTGGGGCCTGCGCCTGGGCGCCCTGCTCGCGCTGGACATGGCGCAGGCGCGTCCGCTGCCAGGCCTGCTGCTGTGGCAGCCGGTCACGAACGGCAGCCAGTTCCTCACGCAGTTCCTGCGGCTGAAGGTGGCCAGCGAGATGCTGGCCGAAGGCGGCGGTGACAAGGGTGACAAGGGTGACAAAATCGGCGGCGGCGGCACGGCGGCGCTGCGGCAAACCCTCGCCGCCGGCCAGCCGCTGGAAATTGCCGGCTACATGCTCGATGCCGCTCTCGGGCTGGCAATCGATGCGCGCGCGGCGGAAAAATTCACCCCGCCCGCATGCCCGGTACACTGGTTCGAGATCGCCCCGGAGTCCAGCCGGCCATTGTCCCCGGCCGCGGCCCGCGTGGCGGCGGCACTGGCCGCGGGCGGCGCCGGCGTGACGACGCACGTCGTGGCAGGCCCGCAATTCTGGGCCACGCAGGAAATCGCCGAATGCCCGGCACTGCTCGACGCCACAGTGCAGTCGCTGAGCGAGCCTTGCCATGCAGCCTGACGAACAGGCGCTGACGTTTCCTTGCGCAGGCGAGTGGCTGACAGCGATCCTGAGTCCGGCTTCTGCAGGCTTGCCCGCCGCGCGCAGGGGCGTGCTGATCGTCGTCGGCGGCCCGCAATACCGCGCCGGCAGCCACCGCCAGTTCGCGCTGCTGGCCCGCGCCCTCGCTGCGCAGGGCATTCCGGCCATGCGCTTCGATTACCGCGGCATGGGCGACAGCAGCGGCCCGGCGCGCAATTTCGAGGATGTCGATGCCGACCTGCGCGCTGCCGTCGACCGTTTCATGGCAGCCGTGCCGGGCATGCGCGAGGTCGTTCTCTGGGGCCTCTGCGATGCGGCCAGTGCGGCACTGTTCTATGCGCGGCACGACCGCCGCATAGCAGGCCTCGTGCTGCTCAATCCGTGGGCACGCACGGCCGGCGGCCTGGCGCGCGCCACGCTGAAGCATTATTACGTGCAGCGCCTGCTGCAGCCGGCATTGTGGAAAAAGATCGCCACCGGCCAGTTCGAATTCGGCAAGGCGCTGCGTTCGTTCACGGGCCTGCTGCGTACATCGCGGGCCGGCGCGAACGAAGCGCCGCCCGCTGCCGCCACGGCCCCGGCACCGGCGCAACAGATACCGGTAGCGGCAATGCCCGCCAGCCCCGACCTGCATGCCCGCATGCAGGTCGGCTGGCAGGGGTTTGCAGGCCCGATTTTATTGATCATCAGCGGCGCCGACCTGACGGCGCAGGAGTTCCTCGACATGGTGAAGGCATCGCCCCAGTGGCGCAAGCTGCTGGCCTCGCCGCGGGTGCAGCGTCACACGCTGCCGGCGGCGGATCATACGTTCTCGCGCCGCGAGTGGCGCGACCAGGTGGCCGCCTGGACCGCCCAATGGGTGCAGGATATCGAGGCATGCGACGAGGCATGTCAAACCGGAGCGCGGGCATGAACCGCGTGCTGATGATTGCGTATCACTATCCACCGATGCGCGGCAGCAGCGGCATCCAGCGCACGCTGAAGTTTTCGCAGTACCTGCCGCAGCATGGCTGGCAGCCGCTGGTGCTGTCGGCCAGCCCGCGCGCCTATGCCAACAGCGGCAGCGACCAGCTGGCCGAGATACCGAAAGAGGCGATCGTCCACCGCGCGTTCGCGCTCGATACATCGCGCCACCTCGCCGTGCGCGGCCGCTATGTGGGCTGGATGGCCCTGCCCGACCGCTGGGTGACCTGGTGCCTGGGCGCGGTCCCTGCGGGGCTGCGCATGATCCGCAAGTACAAGCCCCAGGCGATCTGGACCACGTATCCGATCGCCAGCGCAAAGCTGATCGGCCTGGCGCTGCACAAGTTGACGGGCCTGCCGTGGATCGCCGATCTGCGCGATCCGATGACCGACGTCGACTATCCTGCCGATCCGCTAACGCGGCGCTTCTACCGCTGGATCGAGGAGAAGACGGTGCGCAACTGCGCGCTGGCCGTGTGCACCACGCCGGGCGCGATCGTCACGTACACAAAACGTTTCCCGGACATTCCTGCCAGCCGCTTCGCGCTGATCGAAAACGGCTATGACGAGGAAAACTTCGCCAACGCCGCCGCGCTGCAGCAGCCGGTGGCTCCGGTGGCCGGCCGGCCCTTCACACTGATCCACAGCGGCATCATCTACCCGTCCGAGCGCGACCCGGTGCCGTTCTTCGAGGCGCTGGCCGAACTGAAGGCCGGCGGCAGCGTGACGGCGCAGCGCCTGCGCGTTGTGCTGCGCGCCACCGCGCACGACAGCTACCTGATCCCGCTGATCGCACAATTCGGCATCGGCGACATCGTCAGCCTGGCGCCGCATATCGCCTACCGCGATGCGCTGGCCGAAATGCTGGGCGCGGACGGTCTGCTGGTGCTGCAGGCCACCAACTGCAACCACCAGATCCCCGCCAAGCTCTACGAATACCTGCGGGCGCGCCGCCCGGTGCTGGCGCTGACCGACACGATCGGCGACACCGCCGCCGCGCTGCGCCACGCCGGGATCGACACGATCGGCCCACTGGACGACAAGGCCGGTATCCGGGCGGCGCTGTTGCGCTTCCTCGAACTGGCGGAAGCAGGCCGCGCGCCCCTCGCTTCCGACGAGGCGGTGGCCGCCAATTCCCGGCGTGCCCGCACTGCCGAACTGGCGCGCCTGCTGGACCAGGTCACGTTGGCGGTATCCAATGCCCAGGTAAAAGGAACGAGCGAAGCATGCTGACATTCAAAACCACCCTGAAGCGGCTTTTTCCGGTGACCCTGCTGCTGGCGGCCGCGGCCGCCGGCGCGAAACCGTATTGTGGCGATCTGAGCAACGGCTTCGGACCCTACGACTACCGCGAGCCGCCACCCGACGCGCTGTACCTGGTGGAATCGGCCCACTACACCGAGGAAGTGGCAGCAGGCGTCAAGGGCAACACCGGCTCGATTGGCGGCGACCTCGACTACACGCTGCGCGCCTTTCCCAACCATGTCAAGGCGCTGACGTCGATGGCCACGACGGCGGCGCGTGCCAAGGTCAACCAGCTGCCCGGCAGCAAGTACCCGGTCGAATGCTATTTCGAGCGTGCCGTGCGCTTCAAGCCGGACGACGGCATGGCCTGGGGCGCCTACGGCAAATACCTGTATGGCATCGGCGAGGAAGGACGCGCCATGCCGATGCTGAAGAAAGCCTACGCCATCGCGCCGGACAACCCGTCCATCAACTACAACCTTGGCCTCGCCTACTACCGCGCCAAGCAGTTCGACCTGGCTGTGCAGCATGCAAAGAAAGCCTACCAGCACGATTTCCCGTTCGACGGCCTGCGCAACATGCTGGTCGGCGCCCGCAAGTGGGATGGCAAGGTGGAGCCGTTGCCGACCGGGGAAAAAGCCGACGACAAGACTGATGCTGCCGCGGCGAAGGCCGCTCCCGAGACCGCGGTGAATTGATCGGCGCAGCAATCGCGCCGGGCAATCGTTGCGCTGCCCTTACCCTGCCGTGGCGCGGCGCGCGGACCCGGCAGGCTTCACGCTGCGCCACCGCACGCACCATGGAATGACCCAGCCGGTGCAGGCCAGCACCACCTGCGTGATGTCGCCATAGCGCCCGGGCAGCGACTGCTGGAGCCATTCGAGCACGAAGATTCCCAGCGTCACCAGCACCGCGCCCAGTACCGCGCTGGCGTCGTGCCGATGGAATGGCAGGGCCTGCCGCAGCAGGCAGGCCATTGCCATCGGCGGCCAGAGGAATTCGAGGATGTTCTCGAGACCGGAGATGTCGTTCATCTGGCCTTCGAACGGGATCCAGTTGAAGGCCCCCTGGTATGCCGCCGCATCGCCCGCCATCCGCTCGTAGACCACCAGCCCGGCCGCCAG
>DASVVD010000881.1:0-4929 GCA_036386715.1 Pseudoduganella sp. | reverse complement strand
CGGGTGGCCCGCAAAATTCTTTACCAGTTGGCAAAATGATGATGCAATAATAGTCACGCCGCTGACTCCGGCAAATATACACAATCGGAAAAGCGTTCCAACCGTACAGGTCTTAAAAACACTACAGTTCAACGATGGCAGCCAGACGAACCACCCCGCAGGAAGTTCAGCAGAATGCCGATGAAGTCGTGGCATGGCCCGCGATCGCCATCGAACGGGCCGGCAAGGGCAGCCTGGTGGAAAAGATCGTGGCCGTGCTGACGGCCATGGTTTCAAGCAAGGAGCTGCGGATCGGCACCAAGATGCCGTCGGTGCGCCAGTTTGCAAAGTGTAATGGGGTGAGTACCTTTACAGTCGTCGAGGCTTATGACCGGCTCGTCAACCTGGGTTTGCTGTCGTCGCGGCGCGGTTCCGGCTACTACGTGGCGCGCCACGACATTGCCGCCCACCTGCCGCCCGCCATCGTGGCCGGCCCGGTCTCGGTGGATGCGCTCACGTCCGACCTGTACTCGGGCGTATCGGATGCGCTGCCGGTGAGCGCCGGCTGGCTGCCGCCCGAATGGTATGGCGAGGACACGATCCTGGACGCGGTGCGCCACGCCATGCGCATTCCCGCCAACCGCCTGCGCGGCTATGGCCACCCGCTGGGTTTCCCGGCGCTGCGCCAGCACCTGGCGGCGGTGCTGACGGACGAGCTGTTCCCCGTCGAGCCGGAGCAGGTGCTGCTGACGCACGGCGCCACCCACGCGTTCGACCTGATCCTGCGCACGCTGACGCGGCCGGGCGACACGGTATTCGTCGAGGATCCCGGCTACAGCAACCTGCTGTCGCTGATCCGCCACCACGGCTGCAATGCCGTGGGCATCCCGCGCGGCGAGCACGGCCTCGATCTCGAGGCGCTGGCGCGCGAGGCGCGCCAGGCGCAGCCCAAGCTCATGTTCGTCAACACGGTGCTGCAGAACCCACTGGGCACGTCGCTGTCGCAGGCGCAGGCGCACCGGCTGCTGGCAATGGCCGAGCAGTTCGATTTCTGGCTGGTGGAGGACGACATCTACCGCGATCTCGCCGGCAAGGGCGAGGCATCGCTGGCGGCAATGGACGGGCTGCGCCGGGTGATCCGCGTGGGCAGCTTTTCCAAGATCCTGTCGCCGGTGCTGCGGGTGGGCTCGATCTGCGCCTCCGGCTCGCTGATGCCGGAACTGGTGCGGGTCAAGATGCTGACGGGGCTGACGACTTCCGAGGTCAACGAACGCGCCGTCTACCACGCGGTCACCGCACGGGCCTACCGGCGGATGGTGGAAAAGCTCGTGGCGCAGCTCGACGAGGGCCGCGAACGCACCATCGAGGCGCTGGCGGAGGTGGGCATGGAACCGGTGGCGCGGCCGCGCGGCGGCATGTTCGTCAGCGCCGGCTGGAACGTGGCGCCAGCGCCGGACCGCAGCGCCCGCACGATCGCCGACGCGGCGCTGCGTGCCGGCATCCTGCTGGCGCCCGACGAGTTCTTCCTGCTGCGGCCGAGCGAAACGATCTGGTTCCGCTTCAACGTGGCGTATGCGCACGACACCGTGCTGCGCGCCTTTTTGCAGTCGGCATCGCACACCCCGCAACGGAGACAGCCATGACCGGCAAGAATAAAGTTCGCGACGGCGCAATCCGCACCGGTGCCGCCTCGCGCCGCATGCAGAACCGCGACCGGCAGGAAGCGGACATCGCCGCGGTGGCCGTGCGCGTGTTTGCCGAATGCGGCTACGAAGGTACCTCGGTGGCCGCGATTGCCGAAGGCGCCGGCATGTCGAAGCAGAACCTGATGTACTACTTCCCCACCAAGCAGGAGCTGTACGCGCGCGTGCTGGACGATGTGCTGGATGACTGGCTGGAACGCATGTCCAGCCTGGCGCAGGCGGCCGGCAAGGAAGCCGATGGGTTGGCCGGCGCTCCGGCCGACCTGCTGCGCGCCTACGTGCAGGCCAAGCTGCGTTTCTCGCGCGAGCAGCCCTATGCTTCGCGCGTGTATGCGATGGAAGTGATCGGCGGTGCCAAGCTGTACGGGGAGCAGATCCGCGAGCGCGTGGTGCCGGTGCTCAAGCGCGATATCGAAGTGTTCGAAGGCTGGATCGCGGCGGGACGGCTGGCGCCCGTCAATGCCACGCACCTGCTGTTCGCCATCTGGGCCATGACACAATCGTATGCGGATTTCGCGGCGCAGATGGCGCTGGTGCTGGACCGGCGCCAGCTGCTCAAGCGCGATTTCGACGAGGCCGAAGAGACCATCGTGGGCCTCGTGCTGGCGGCTACCCGGCCGCGCGACTGAATTGCGCTTCCGGCCGCGCCGCGGCCGGGTTTCTCACGGGTTACGCGTGAACTTTTCCTGGCGGCGGCGCAGCCCGCTGACACCGAACACGGCCAGGCCGGCCATGATCATCGCGACCACGCTGGGTTCCGGCACCGGCGACAGGAAATCCACGTTGCCGGTGAACGGCTGGACGTGCACCTGGGCCCGCAGGTCGAGTGCGCGGGCGAACAGGCCGCCTTCGATGTCGGCGGTATTCGTCACCAGCGCCCCGGTTGCCAGCACGGCGCCGCCGAACTGGCTGCCGATCGCCAGGCTCGTGGCGTCATGGAAATTCCAGATCACCTGGCTGCCGATCTTCTGCGCGCCACCGCCGAGGAAGTTGGCATGGATCGACGCGGAGGTGACATCGGAATTCATGATGACCGTGCTGGCGCCGTTCAGGTTGAACTGGAACTCGCCCAGGCCGAACAGACTGTCGTCGAAGGCCGTCAGGTCGAACACCGCCACGCCGCCGGCATCGGCCACCGCCGTGAACGTGGCGCGGTTGCCGCTGATGTCGACCGTGCTGCCGGTCGATTTCAGCTGCGCCAGCGAGTTCGACAGGTTGCCCAGCACCGCGCCGAAATTGGTCGACGTGGCAGCCGTGCCGGCGGTGGTGAAGTCCGCCGCCAGGCCCTTGAAGGGGCCGCCGTTGATGGTGGTATTGGCCACGGCGCCGGCCACGGTGCCGCCGCCATTGATGTTCGTGTTCGCCGCCGCGCCGCCGACGTAGCCACCGCCGTTGATGTTCGAACCGGTCACGCTGCCGCCGATGACCGCGCCATTGTTGAAGATGGAATTCGATACCGAGCCGGCCACCTGCGATGCGCGGTTCAGCGTGGAACCGGAGACGTTGCCGCCAACCACATTGGTGCCTTCGTTGACGATGACGCCATCGAGCGAGCCCTGCGTCACCACGCCACCACGGTTGACCGTGACGTTCCTGCTGCCCCACGCTTCCGTGGCATAGGCCACGCTGCCGGCCGTCAGGCCCGCGTAGTTCGATGCCGGCGCCTTTTCCAACTGGTTGCCGTATTCGCCGCCGGTAACGCTGCCGGCAGCCCAGGTGCGACCGTGCACGTGGCCGCCCGATGTCGTGGTGATGTCTGTCAGCGACACGGCATTCATCTGGTTCAGCACCTGGGTAGCCGTCAACGGCGCTGTCACCGGCGTGGCCGAGGCGACGGGCGCGAACGTGAATGAGGCGGCCAGTGCGGGAACGATAAGATTTTTTAACATGGACTTCCCTGAAGAGTATTTTTTATTTGCAATATTTATTTCCAATAGGATAGCATATTTATACGTTCTGGTTGATGCAGCTCAAGGAAACGGCCATTCTTCCTGCGCAGGGCTGTTGTTTTCCGCCCCGCTCATCACGCGCCGCCGCAGGTCATCCCCCAAAATTTCCCGTTCGTCGGATCGGCGTTCCACGGCGCCGGGCTGCGCGCTACAGTGCAGCCATCTACCCTATGGAGAGCGGCAATGAAAACCATCAATAAAACCTGTTCGGGAACGCTGCGCGAAGCCTGGGACGCCGTTGTGCGGATCGCGCGGCATGCGATGCGCCGCCTTGAGCGGATGCCATGGCCATCGCTGCTCGTCGTGTGCGTGATGCTGGCGTTGCTGATCACGGTGCTGCCGCTGGCGCTCACGCTGTTCGTGCTGTTCCTGCTGGTAAAACTGGTGGCGGCCACGCTGGGCCCGCAACGCCGCGGGCCGCAGCACCGCGAGCATGTCCACCCGAATGGCCAGTGAGCGGCCAATGAGCGGCCAGTGAGCACGGCGGCATGAGGAAAGCGACATAAAGGCGGCGACATGAAGACGGCTGTGACGGGCGCCCGCGGTGCGCTGGGATTCGTGCGCGAACTGGGCGAGACCGCCAGCTCGCTGTGGTGGCAATTCTTCGACTGGCTGGCGCAGGTGCCGATGCGCCAGCTCGTCATCACATGGGTGCTGGCGCTGCTGCTGACCGCCACGCCGGCGATCCACCCGGAACAGGCGGTGGCATTCATCTTCATCTCTCTCGGCCTGAAGGTGCTGGCGGGCGGCAAGCGCAAGGCCGAGATCGAGGCGCGCCGGGCCGCCGACCAGGCCGGCACCGAGGAACTGGAGCGCCGGCTGGTGGAGGCGCAAATGGCCGCGCTGCAGGCCCAGGTCGAGCCGCATTTCCTGTTCAACACGCTGGCGCTGATCGGCCAGCTGATCGAAACCGATCCGCCGCAGGCGGCGCAGATCCACCAGCACCTGATCGATTACCTGCGCTCGACGCTGCCGCAGATGCGTTCGCGCGGCAACGGCACGCTGGCCCGGCAGATCACCCTGTCGCGCTCGTACCTGGCGATCATGCAGGCACGCATGAAGACGCGGCTGGCCGTGTCGATCGACGTGCCGCCCGAACTGGACAGCGCCACGTTTCCGCCGATGATGCTGCAGATCCTGATCGAGAACGCGATCAAGCACGGCCTGGAACCGAAAATCGAAGGCGGCCGCATCGACATCCGCGCAGCCAGCGCCGGCACCATGCTGCAGGTGGACGTGCAGGACGATGGCGTGGGTTTCTCGCGCTACGCCGGCGACGGCATCGGCCTGGCCAACGT
>DASVVD010000880.1:0-2713 GCA_036386715.1 Pseudoduganella sp. | reverse complement strand
CACCGGAAGCTGGTCGATTTCGCCACTGCCACGCGCCGGGCTGCGGCCCGCACCGTGTCGGAACCGATCAGGCATTGCAGATACGGCAGCCATTTCTCGCGCAGCCGCAGACGTGCCAGCGGCGTGCCGGTCAATGCGTTGAAACTGCGCCCGCAGCCAAGACAACGATAGCGCTGCAGGCCGTTGGCCTGGCCACAGCGGTGGCAGCGCTTGCCAGCGCAGTGTGGACATATTCGTTTGCCGGCCGCTTCCTCGATCAGGGCGAAGCAGTGCCCCGGTTGGGCGGCTGATGCGCAAAAGTTCTGCAAACAGGCCACTTCATCGACTGAAAGCTGGAGCTCTGCCAGCGCCTTGAATAACACCTGGAAATCTGCCATGCCCATGCTGGCCTCCTGATAGTCATGAAGTATCTCAACAGGAGGTCAGACAGTATTGTGCAGTGGAAGTTCCCCGACTTTACGCGAACAGCGCCTTGCCTTGACACCAAAAATCGAAGGGAATACGTCCCCAAGACACAGGGAGCAGTTATTTAACTGAATCCTTGCCGGGATACACGAGCCAATCCGAGGGAATGGTCGACTATATGCCAAGCATTGGTCTTCCTGGCAAGCTGTGCTTCAACGATGCCGCCTGTTGGCCTGCATTCGTGGTCAAAGGCATTACATGCGTCAGTCCAGCTCCCACCCGCGCGAACGCTCCACCGCCCGCCCCCACCGCGCCAGCAGAGCGGCACGCCGATCCTCCGACATCGCCGGCTCGAAGCGCCACTCGCACTGCCACTGCGCGGCGATCTCCTCCTTCGAGGCCCAGAAGTTCACGGCCAGCCCGGCCAGATAAGCGGCGCCGAGTGCCGTGGTTTCCGTCACTTTCGGGCGCACCACGGGCACGCCGAGCAGGTCGGCCTGGAACTGCATCAGCATGTCGTTGCGCGCGGCGCCGCCATCGGCGCGCACTTCCAGCACCGGGTGCGCGGCGTCGCGCTGCATCGCCGCCAGCAGTTCGGCGCTTTGATAGGCGATCGCTTCCACGGCGGCGCGTGCGATGTGCGCGGCGGTGCTGCCGCGCGTGAGCCCCACGATCGTGCCGCGCGCATACGGGTCCCAGTGCGGCGCGCCGAGGCCGACGAAGGCGGGCACCAGCAGCACGCCGCCGCTGTCCGGCACGGAGGACGCCAGCGCTTCCACGTCGCCTGATTTCTCGATGATGCCCAGGCCATCCCGCAGCCATTGCACGGTGGCGCCGCCCATGAACACGCTGCCTTCGAGCAGGTAGCAGGGGCCTTCGTGGAGGCGCCAGCCCACCGTCGACAGCAGCCGCTGGTGCGACACGGCCGGCTGGCTGCCGGCATGCATCAGCATGAAGCAGCCGGTGCCGTAGGTATTCTTGACCATGCCGGGCACGTGGCAGGCCTGGCCGAACGTGGCGGCCTGCTGGTCGCCGGCGATGCCGGCCACCGGGATCGGGCTGCCGAACAGGTCGGCGTGGGTGGCGTTGATTTCACCGCTGGACGAGACGATTTCCGGCAGCACCGCTGCCGGAATGTCGAACAGCGCCAGCAGGTCGGCATCCCAGCGCATCAGGTGGATGTTGAACAGCATGGTGCGCGAGGCGTTGCTGACGTCCGTCACGTGGGCGCCGCACAGCTTGAACACCAGCCAGCTGTCGACGGTGCCGAAGCACAGCTCGCCCCGTTCGGCGCGCGCGCGGGCATCCGGCACGTTATCGAGCAGCCAGGCCAGCTTGGTGGCGGAAAAATAGGCGTCCAGTTCCAGGCCGGTGCTGCCGCGGATCAGGTCCGCCTTGCCGGCGGCGCGCAGCGCCTCGCACCGGTCGGCCGTGCGGCGGTCCTGCCACACGATCGCCGGCGCCACGGCGCGGCCGGTGGCGCGCTCCCACAGCACGGTGGTTTCACGCTGGTTGGCGATGCCGATCGCGCGCACCTGCGCCGGGCGCACGCCCGCTTCGCGCAGCACCTGGCGCGCCACGGCCAGCTGGCTGGTCCAGATATCGTCGGGATCGTGTTCCACCCAGCCGGGCCGGGGGAAATGCTGGGGGAATTCCTGCGCGGCGCAGCCGCCGATGCGGCCCTCGTGATCGAACAGGATGGCGCGCGAACTGGTGGTGCCCTGGTCGAGGGCGAGGATGTAGTTCTTCATGACCGAATTTAGTGAAGCAAGCCGATAGGCCGGATTCTGTTACGGCGCCGCAAGGCGCTATGACAGCCATTCCTCTAGGCGACGGATTACTCCGCCGCTCAAGCTTTCTACCCGCACGCTCCGCGAGCAGCATCATCGCGTGCCTATTTGAAATTGCACCAGGTGGAGGTTACCGCGTTTCACCGTAACTTAATACGCTCGTCTCTGTGGCCCTATTCCTCGCCTTATACCCAACTCCAGTGTGCAAGCACGCTGGAGGGAGGCTTTCGGCGGACGGCCGTTAACCGTCACCCCGCTCTGTGGAGTCCGGACCTTCCTCCCGCCAACGCATTGCTGCGCCGGCCAGCGGCTGTCTGGCTTGCTTCGGGCGCTATTGTACCGCAAGGCCACCGCCGGGGACGGAAAGCGAAAATTGTTGTCGCCATTTCAAAAGCCCAGGCCCGCGGCCGCGCTCTAGAATGCCGCATCACTTACGAGGCCCACATGACCCACCCTTCCCGTTCCGGCGGCCAGATCCTGGTCGATGCACTGAAAATCCACGGCGTCGATACCGCGTT
>DASVVD010000879.1:0-8838 GCA_036386715.1 Pseudoduganella sp. | reverse complement strand
GAAGCCCTGCTCGACCGGATCGACCTGGAAAGCATGCAGCGCCTGTCGCAGGACCAGATCCGCCAGGAGCTGCGCATCCTCGTCGAGCGCCTGCTCGAGGAAGAGATGGTGGTGATCAACGATGCCGAGCGCAAGACGCTGACGCGCGACATCCAGAACGAGATGCGGGGCTTCGGCCCGCTCGAGCCGCTGCTGGAAGATCCCACGGTGTCCGACATCCTCGTCAACACGCACAAGCAGGTGTACGTGGAACGGCGTGGCCGCCTGGAACTGACGGACGTGACCTTCAACGACGATGCGCACCTGATGAAGATCATCGACAAGATCGTGTCGCGCGTGGGCCGCCGTATCGACGAGTCGAGCCCGATGGTCGACGCGCGCCTGCCGGACGGCTCGCGCGTCAACGCGATCATTCCGCCGCTGGCGATCGACGGCCCGGTGATGTCGATCCGGCGCTTCTCGGCCGACCCGCTGCGCCTGGCCGACCTGGTGGCCTACGGCAGCATGACGGCCGACATGGCCGAGGTGCTGCAAGGGCTGGGCAAGGCCAAGATGAACATCCTGATCTCGGGCGGCACCGGCAGCGGCAAGACCACGATGCTGAACGTGATTTCCGGCTTCATCAACCAGACCGAGCGTATCGTGACGGTGGAAGATGCCGCAGAACTGCAGCTGCAGCAGCCGCACGTGGTGCGCCTGGAAACGCGCCCGCCGAACATCGAGGACAAGGGCGAAGTCACACAGCGGGCGCTGGTGCGCAATGCGCTGCGGATGCGTCCCGACCGCATCATCCTGGGCGAGGTGCGCGGCGCCGAGGCGCTGGACATGCTGGGCGCGATGAACACGGGCCACGAAGGCTCGATGGCGACGATCCACGCCAACACGCCGCGCGACGCGCTCACGCGCCTGGAGAACATGGTCAGCATGGCTGCCGCCACGCTGCCTCCGAAGGCGGTGCGCCAGCAGATCAGTTCCGCGGTCGGCGTGGTAGTGCAGGTGTCGCGCCTGACGGACGGCAAGCGCAAGGTGCTGTCGATCTCCGAGGTGACCGGCATGGAAGGCGATGTCATCACCATGCAGGAAATCTTCTCGTACAAGCAGACCGGCGTGGCCGACGATGGCACCGTGATCGGCCATTTCAGCGCCAGCGGCGTGCGGCCGCGTTTCGCCGAAAGGCTGCGCACGTTCGGCGTGACGCTGTCGCCGCAGGTCTTCGAACCGCGCATGGAGCCCATTCGATGAACACCACCTTCGCCCTGTTCATCGTGCTGCTGTTCGCCGCGGTGATGCTGCTGGTGTGGGGGATCTGGACCGGCTGGGCGGCCCACAGGGACCCCGAGGCGGAACGCGTGTCGCGCCGGCTTCGCGGCATCATCGGCGGCGAAGTGCGCCAGTCGGATGTGACCATCGTCAAGGATCGCCGGCTCAGCGACAATCCGGAGCTGGACCGGCTGTTGCGCCGCCTGCCCGGCACGCGCCGGCTGGACCGGATGCTGGTGCAGGCCGGCGCGCAGTACCTGGTGGCCCGGCTGCTGGCCTTCTGCGCCGGCGGCTTCATGGCGGGATTGCTGCTGGCGGCATGGGTGGGCTTGCCGGGCCTGGTGCTGCCGCTTGCAGGCGCGGCGGCCGCCAGCCTGCCGCTGCTGTACCTGGTGCGTGCCCGCGACCGCCGGCTGGAGCGCTTTGAACACCAGTTGCCCGAGGCACTGGACATGATGAGCCGCGCGATGCGCGCCGGCCACGCGTTTCCAACCGCCCTGAAACTGGCAGGCGACGAGTCGGCAGCCCCGCTCGGCGAGGAATTCAAGGCCGCGTTCGACGAGGTCAACTTCGGCATCGCCATGGGCGATGCGCTGAACAACCTGGCGCAGCGCGTGCCCAGCATGGACCTGCAGTATTTCGTGGTGGCCGTGCTGATCCAGCGCGAAACGGGCGGCAACCTTACCGAACTGCTGACATCGATCAGTGCCATCATCCGCGAGCGCCACCGGCTGCAGGGCCAGGTACGGGTGCTTTCCGCCGAGGGCCGCATGTCGGCGTGGATCTTGTGCCTGCTGCCGTTCGGCGCCGGCGCGCTGATGTATGCAGCCAATCCCGAGTCGATGGGCATATTGGCTACCGATCCGGGCGGCCGCAAGATGGTTGGCGCGGCGCTGGTGATGATGCTGACCGGCGTGTTCGCGATCCGCAAGATCATCCGTATTCGCATGTAAAACTCATGAACAACCAACAGATCCTGATCCTGGCTGCCGTATTCGTGCTGATCTTCGGCGCCGCCGTGCTGGCAATGCTCGCTTTCACGCGCAATCCCGTGAAGCACCGCCTTTCCGCACTCGACGAGCGCGAAACGGGCGCCGCGCCTTCACACGACTGGTTGCAGCAGCTGTCGCAACTGGCCGAACCGCTGGCGAAACTGTCGGTACCGGCCGAAGGCTGGGAAAATTCGCCGATGCGGCTGCGCTTCATCAACGCCGGCTGGCGCGCCGCTTCAGCACCCAGCCTGTTCCACGCCTGCAAGACGGCGCTGACGCTTGGCCTGCCGCTGGCAACCTGGCTCCTGCTGGGCAGCGATCCGCAGCGCGACAGCAGCGTGACGATCCTGGCCCTGCTGGCCGCTGCGGCATGCGGCTACTATGCACCGGACCTGGTGTTGAAACGCCGCATCGCCAACCGGCAGCGCGACATCTTCGAGACATTCCCGGATGCGCTCGACCTGATGACGGTGTGCGTGGAAGCCGGCCTGGCGATGGATGCCGCGCTGGCCAGGGTCGGCGCGGAAATCGGCCTGAAAAGCCCGGTGCTGGCCGAAGAGCTGCAGCTGGTGACGCTGGAGCTGCGCGCCGGCAGCGCCAAGGACAAGGCATTGCGCAACCTGGCGCTGCGCACCGGCGTGGAAGACGTGGACGCACTGGCGAAGATGCTCATCCAGGCCGACCGTTTCGGCACCAGCGTGGGCGTCGCGCTGCGCATCCAGTCGGAGCAGTTGCGCACGCGGCGGCGGCAGCTGGTCGAGGAACGCGCGGCCAAGATCGCCACGAAGCTGCTGTTCCCGCTGATCTTCTTTATCTTTCCCGCACTGCTGGTGGTTTTGCTGGGCCCTTCGTTAATACAGGTCCAGAAGGCGCTGGGCGCGGTGTCCGGGACGGGCTGATTCGGCTTTTCGCCATGACAACCCTGGCGACCGGATGCCCTCGATTCAGCCCCCCAGGCATTCCCGGTACAGCCCCAGATAGGCCGCCGCGGCCTTCTCCCAGGTGAACCGCTGCGCATGGGCGCGGCCGCGCTGCGCGCCGTCCCCGGCGGCGAAGCGCGCCATCCCGGCAGCGAAGACCTCGCGCATGTGGTCCGGGTCGAAATTCTCGAAATAGCAGGCGGCGTCGCCCCCCACTTCGGGAAGGCTGGTGAAGCGCGACAGGAACACCGGCCGGCCGTGGTGCATGGCCTCCAGCGCCGGCAGGCCGAAACCTTCGGCGAGCGAGGGAAACAGGAACGCCTCGCAGTGTGCGTAATACCAGTCCCGGTCCGCCTGGCTGACCGGACCGGTGACCGCGACCCGGGCGGCGACGCCGTGCCGCGCCGCCGTTTCGAGGATCGTCTGCCGGTACTCCTCCTTGACCACCCCGGCGATCACCAGCGTGTAGTCGTTCTGGCGCAGCAGGGGTACCAGCACGTGGAAGTTCTTCTTGGGGCAGACCATCCCCACGGTGAACAGGAAGCGGCCCGGCGGCATGAAGCGCGGCTGGTGTCCGTCGGGCGCGGCACCGGCGTCGACACCGTTATAAATGACCGAAATCTTGCCGGCGGCTTCCGGGAAAAAGCGCACGATGTCGCCCTTGACGAATTCCGAGATCGCCACCACGCGGTCGACGCCAGCGATCCTGCCTGCCATTCGTCGCAGGTACTTGCCGAGCTTGCGGCTGCCCGCCGGCTGTTCGTGCACCTGGTTGAGATCGTGCACGGTCATCACCGTCCTGGCGCGCACGCGCTGCGGGCCGAAGCGGCAATACTGGTCGGCGAAGTGCACCACGTCGAACTGCCGGCCTTGCGGGAAAAACCAGCGGTGATGCTTGCGGTGGCGCACATACGATGCCCGGTCGCCCAGGAAACCGTGCTGCGCCGGATAGGTGTAGGCACTGATGTCGAAACCGCCCTGCCCCTGCCTGGCCAGTTCCCGCCCCAGGCTCCGGCCAAACGTGTGCAGGCCGGTGTTTTCAAAGCGCATGGCGTCGAGCGTGACCAGCAGCCGCGGCAGGCCCGATGTCATCGCCGCACTTCCGTGAATCCATGATCGGGGTTGCGCGCCGCCGCGCGGTCGCGCCAGCGCAGGACCACTTCGGCCACCTGGGCGGCGCTGATCGCCGCCATGCAGGCGCAGGCCTGGGCCCCGGTACAACTGTCGCAGGCACGTTCGGTGCTGAGCGAAGCGGCGTTCGTGCCGAGCGCGCCCCAGCGCGTGATGTCGATCGGCTGGATCGGCGGAAACAGGCCAAGCGTATTGCGCCCGAGGGCGGCTGAAATGTGCAGCGGTCCGGTGCCGCTTGCGATCAGCCCGTCCGCCAGGCCGATCATCGCTACCAGCCCCGCCAGGTCGCACTGGCCGCACAGGTTGCGCACGTTGGGGCGGGCCAGCAGCGGCCCGGCCTCGCGCGCGAGCAGCTCGCCCTCGGCACGGCTGCCGGTGATCCAGATGGCAATCCCGGGGTCGCCGCCCAGCCTGTCGGCAAGTTCGGTGTAGCGTTCCAGCGGCCATTCGCGGCCATTGCCGTTGGACTTGGGATGCAGGATCAGGTTGAAGGGCGCGGCGCCGGACAGTTCATCGGCCTGCCTTGACCGTGGCGCGTGCAATCCATACAGCGGGCCGATCTCCGCCAGGCTCGGCACGTGATCGATTCCAAGCGGCTTCAACAGTGCGAAGTTGAGCTGTGCTTCATGCAGGCGCGAGCGCACCCTGCTGAAGTGCGCCAGGCGGTTGCAGGTGAGCCAGTGGTGCAGCCGGTGGCTGCTTCCCACGCGGTTGGGGACCCGGGCGCGCCGTGCCGCGCGGCTCAGTGCACGATGCGGGAACGCAAAAATGACCGTGTCGTAGCGCTCGTTCCTGAACAGCTGGTCGATATCCTGTTCTTCCAGCGCAAGCACCTGGTCGATGAAGCGGCAGCAACCGACAACGGGCGCGGCGTAGGCGCGGCACAGCATGTCGATTTGTACGCCGGGGATCAGCTGCTTGAGATACCCGGCCAGCGGCAAGGTCAGCACGACGTCACCTATATTGTCGGTGCGGCAGATGAGGATACGTGACAGGGCAGGCGGCATTACCAGACTTCTGAATGATCTTTTTGGGCATTCGTATGCATGGCGAAAATATCCATACGAACGGTTCGACGGGCTTATCAGGTATTCCGGTCGCAAGGGCCGGAAAGAGGTGGTCAATATAACGGTTTTATGGCGCATTTGCCACTGGTGTGCAGGGGCAATGGCAATTCCCGGACTTTCGCGGGTCCTGCAGGGGAATCCGGTACCCGGCGCAGTGCCGCCGCCGCAGCCTGCGATGGCAACCGCCGTGCTGATTTCCAGCCAATCCCGCAAGAAAGAACGCCAACAGCGCCATTCGATCGGGCTTCCGGTAATGTACGTCAACTGCGCGATCCTGGCATTGGCCACCGCGCCACTTTACCTGGCCTTACCGCCCTTTACATGGCAATGCGGCAGGAACGATCGTTGCACGAAATTATGACGCAGCAATGACGGTTTTGCTATTCCCGTACAGGACGCGCTGGATACGCAGCCATAGATAGCCATCTGCAAGTTACCGTGCCGCGCCACAGGCTTTAAAGCCGGTGTTCAGTCCGGCGCCGCAGCTTCCACCGATCGGCTAGTTTGATCGTATAAACACATCCGGCGGGCATTTCCGTTCCTGGTGCGATCAAGGAGACATGATGAATTTCGCAGATTGGAAAATCGGCGCGCGGCTCTATGCCGGGTTTGCCACAGTCATCGTCGTGCTCGCGGTCATGGTCACGATCGCCTATCGGAACTTCGTTGCGCTGGGCGGTGCCAATGACCTGAATATCCATACCTACCAGGTGATCGCGCAAGGCCAGGCAATGCTGGAAAGCCTCATCAATATCGAAACCGGCCAGCGCGGCTTTTCGCTCACGGGCCAGGATGCCTCGCTCGAACCGCTCGAGGCCGGGCAGCGCGCCTTTGCCGAACACTGGGCGCAGGCACGCCGGCTGACTTCGGACAATCCGGCCCAGCAGGATCGCCTGGCGCAGATCGACCAGGCCCGGCAGCTGTGGCTGCAGGTCGCCATCCAGCCCGCCATCGCGCAGCGTCGCGCGGTACGCAGCGGCACGGCCGGAATCGATACCGTGGTCAGCCTGGAACAACAGGGCAAAGGCAAGGCTGCGATGGATTCGCTGAGGACCATGCTGGCGCAATTCGGTGAAGCGGAGTCGCGCCTGCTGAGCGAACGCAGCGCGACGGCGGCGGCCCTTCAACACCAGAGCACCGTGGTACTCATCGGCGGCGGTGTGGTCGCTGCCGCCCTGGCAGCCCTGATCGCCTGGTTCATCGCCAGGAATATCACGGGGCCCCTGGGCCAGGCGGTCGACCTGGCACAACAGGTAGCGCGCGGCGACCTGACGGCAAGCGCGGCCACCTCGTCACGCGACGAGACAGGCATGCTGATCACCTCGCTACAGACGATGACCGGGGCATTGGCGCACATCGTCACGCAAGTGCGGCATGGCACCGATGCCATCGCTGTCGCGTCCGGCCAGATCGCGGCAGGCAACCAGAGCCTCTCGGCGCGCACCGAGGAGCAGGCCAGCTCGCTTGAGGAAACCGCGTCGTCGATGGAACAGCTGACCTCGGCGGTACAACGCAATGCCGATAACGCGCGCAGCGCCAGCCAGATGGCGGCAAATGCCTCGTCGATCGCCGACAGGGGCGGCGCGGTGGTGGCCCAGGTGGTCGATACGATGGCCGAGATCAACGCGTCGTCGCGAAGGATCGTCGATATCATCTCGGTCATTGACGGGATTGCGTTCCAGACCAATATCCTGGCCCTGAATGCGGCCGTGGAAGCAGCGCGGGCCGGTGAACAGGGCCGCGGATTCGCCGTCGTCGCCGGAGAGGTGCGCAACCTGGCCCACCGCGCCGCGGCGGCGGCACGCGAGATCAAGGAGCTGATCGGCAATTCGGTCGAGCGGGTGCAGGCCGGCAGCGCCCTGGTCGACGAAGCAGGCTCGACCATGAGCCAGGTGGTCGACAGCATCCGGAACGTCGGCGTGCTGATCGCCGACATCAGCACCGCGAGCGACGAGCAGCGCGCCGGGATCGAACAGGTCAACACAGCGATCGTCCAGATGGACAATGTCACGCAGCAGAATGCCGCCCTGGTGGAACAGGCGGCCGCTGCCGCCAGCGCGATGGAGGAACAGGCCGGCAGGCTTGCCGAAGTCGTCAGTATATTCCGGCTTGGCAGCCAGCATGCCCACGCCGTCCCGCATCCGCTGGCACTTCCCGCCGGTTAGCCAGGCAGCGGCCGGTCAGGCAACAGGCCCTGGCCGGCCAGGCGACGGCGCCGGCCGCATTGCTTCGGCCTGCATCGACGGTTCGAAAAACTCGTAGGCACCGGTGCCGTGGGCTTTTGCCTTGTACATCGCCGTGTCGGCGCGCTGGAAAAGCTGTTGCGTCGTTGCCGAGCCGGCCATTGCCTGGCATATCCCGATCGAAGCACCGATCGACATGTCCAGGCCTTCGGCATGGAACGGTGTGGTCAGTGCCGTCAACAGCCGCTGTGCAATGGCCGCGGCTGCCTCGCGCCCGATGCAGCGTGCGGCAACCACGAATTCATCGCCGCCCAGGCGCGCCACCACGTCGCCGGGGCGCATGCATTTCTTCAGGCGCTCGCCGACCTGCTGCAGCAGCAGGTCGCCGGCGGCATGGCCCAGCGAATCGTTGACCTCCTTGAAACGGTTCAGGTCGATGAACAGCACGGTCGCCAGGGATTCGCCGTCGGACTGGGCCAGCATGGCATCGACCCGCCCGTTGATCCATGCCCGGTTGGGCAGCCCGGTCAGGCTGTCGCGCGTGGCCAGGTGTTCCAGCTTCGCTTCCGCTTCCTTGCGCTCCGAAATGTCGTGGAAGAACACGGAAAGGCCGTCCTTGTAGGCGTAGATCCGTTCACTGAGCCAGACGCCATTGGGCTCGTAGAACTCCTCGAAAAACATGCTTTCCCGGCTTGCCATGGCTTGCCGGTAATGCGCACCGATGGTCGAGTCCGCCAACCCGGGCGCCACGTCCCACAACGACTGCCCCACCGCCGTCTCGCGGTCCGTACCGACGAACGCTGCCGCGCGCCCGTTGGCATAGGTGATCACCCACCGCGTATTGACCGAGAAAAATCCGTCGTCGATGCTCTCGACAAGCGCCAGCTTCTCGTTCGCCATGTCCTGCAGCTGGCGGCGCATCGCCTGTTCCTGGGTGATGTCGCGGGAGACCAGCACCACGCCCAGGCTGCCGCCATTCACCGGGTCGATGACCGGGCAGGCCTTGGTCGCCAGGGAAATATGGGCGCCCGTGGTATCGCGCTTGCGCACTTCGGTCACGAGAGGTTTCGCTTCGGGTGTTACCAGGCAGGCCAGCGCAGCGTGCGCGCGCTGGCGGTCTTCCGGATGCAGGAAATCGATGACGCGCTCGCCGATCATCTGCGCGGGAGTCCACCCCATCAGGCGCGTGTACGACGAGGAAACGTGCGTATAGCGTCCATCCGGACCGCTGTGCGCGATCAGGTCGTCGCTGTTGTCGAGGATCAGGGCATGCTTTGCCGCGCTG
>DASVVD010000878.1:0-3044 GCA_036386715.1 Pseudoduganella sp. | reverse complement strand
CCCGACCAGCACCGTCAGCCCGCTGACGCTGCCGGGCGTGGTGTCGCCGGGTTCGGTGGCGACGCCGGCCACGACCGCCACCACCACCGTACCGGCGGCCGCGCCGGCGGAAAAGGCGACCGAACCAGCCATCACGCCGGCCCGCCAGGAGTAGCATGCAACTGCGCGCTGAAGCGCTGGACGGCCACCTGGCCAAGTCCCTGGCGCCGCTGTATGTCATCACGAGCGACGAGCACCTGCTGGCGCTGGAAGCGGCGGACAAGATCCGCCGTACCGCCCGTGACCAGGGTTTTTCCGAGCGCGATGTGCTCACCGTGGAGCGCAGCTTCAAGTGGGGCGAGCTGCTGGCCGCCAACCAGGAGCTCTCGCTGTTCGGCGACAAGAAGCTGATCGAGTTGCGCATTCCCACCGGCAAGCCGGGCAAGGATGGCGGCGCGGCGCTGCAGGCCTATGTCAAGAACCTGTCGCCGGACAACCTCACGCTGATCACGCTGCCGAAGCTGGACTGGCAGACCGCCAAGGCGGCCTGGGTGACCGCGCTGCAGGGGGCGGCGGTGTATATCGAGATCCCCAACATCGAGCGTGCGCAGCTGCCCAACTGGATTTCGCTGCGCCTTTCCATGCAGGGGCAGAGTGCCGACCGGCAAAGCCTGGATTTCATCGCCGACCGTGTCGAAGGCAACCTGCTGGCCGCGCACCAGGAAATCCTGAAGCTGGGCCTGCTTCACGAACCGGGCAAGCTCACCTACGAGCAGGTGCATGATGCCGTGCTGAACGTGGCGCGCTACGACGTGTTCAAGCTGTCCGAGGCGATGCTGACCGGCGACCCGGCGCGGCTGGTGCGCATGCTCGAAGGCCTGAAAGGCGAGGGCGAGGCACTGCCGCTGGTATTGTGGGCCGTCTCCGAGGAAATCCGCACGCTGCTAAAATTGAAGGCAGGGATGGCGCAGGGCCGGCCGCTGGCGGCGCTGCTCAAGGAATACCGTATCTGGGGGCCGCGCGAGCGGATGATGGAACCGGCATTGCGCCGCGTTTCGCTGGCAACGCTGCAGGATGCGCTGCGCCAGGCCGCCCAGGTCGACAGGATGGTCAAGGGCTTGCGCGCCAAGGCGTATGCCGGCGACCAGTGGGATGCCATGCTGCAGCTGGCACTGAAAGTGGCACGAGGGTAGCACCAGGCTAGCTCAAGGATAAATACACATGAGTATTGACGAAAAAGCGGACGTTAAAGAGTACATGGAAGCGCTGGGCAAGCGGGCCCGGGCGGCATCGCGCGCCATGGCGCGCGCCGACAGCGCCACCCGCAACAAGGCGCTGATGCTGATCGCCGATGCGATCGAACGCGAGGCCGAAGCGCTGCGCGCCGCCAACGGGCAGGACCTGGAAGCGGCCCGCGCCAACGGCCTGGCGCCGGCCATGGTCGACCGCCTGACGCTGTCGGACAAGGCGATCGCCACGATGGTCGAGGGCCTGCGCCAGATCGTCGCGCTGCCGGACCCGGTGGGCGAGATCTCGAACATGAAGACGCGCCCGACCGGCATCCAGGTCGGCCAGATGCGCGTGCCGCTGGGCGTCATCGGCATCATCTACGAAGCGCGGCCGAACGTGACCGTGGATGCGGCGGGCCTGTGCATCAAGAGCGGCAACGCCACCATCCTGCGCGGCGGCTCGGAAGCGATCCACTGCAACCGCGCGCTGGCGAAGATCGTCAAGGAAGGTTTGTCGGGCGCCGGCCTGCCGGAAGACGGCGTACAGGTCGTGGACACCACCGACCGCGCCGCCGTGGGCGCGCTGATCACGATGCCGCAGTACGTGGACGTGATCGTGCCGCGCGGCGGCAAGGGCCTGATCGCCCGGCTGATGGAAGAAGCCACCGTGCCGATGATCAAGCACCTGGACGGCATCTGCCACGTGTATATCGATGCCAAGGCGGACCTGCAGAAGGCGCTGGACATCGGCTTCAATGCCAAGTGCCACCGCTACGGCACCTGCAACACGATGGAAACGCTGCTGGTCGAGCGCTCGGTGGCACCAGCGGTATTGCCCGGGCTGGCGAAACTGTACCTCGCCGAGCAGGTCGAACTGCGCGCCGACGGCGAAGCATTCGCGATATTGTCGGCGGCGCAGTATCCGCACCTGGCGCATGCCACGGAGCAGGACTGGGCCACCGAATACCTGGCACCGATCCTGGCCGTGCGCGTGGTCGACGGCATCGAAGCGGCGATGGATCACATCAACACCTGGTCCTCGAAGCACACCGAAGCGATCGTCACCGAGGACTACAGCGCCGCGATGCGCTTCCTGCGCGAAGTCGATTCGGCATCGGTGATGGTCAACGCATCGACCCGCTTCGCCGACGGCTTCGAATACGGCCTGGGCGCGGAGATCGGCATCTCGAACGACAAGCTGCACGCGCGCGGCCCGGTCGGGCTGGAAGGGCTGACGTCGCTGAAGTATGTGGTGTTCGGCCACGGCGAAATCCGCAAGTAACGCTTACATCAAGGAACCACATGCTCTGGATCAAGGCGCTGCACATCATCTTTATCGTTTCCTGGTTCGCCGGGCTGTTCTACCTGCCGCGCATCTTCGTCAACCTGGCCCAGGAAACGCCGGGCCCGACGACCGAGCGGCTGCTGCTGATGGCCCGCAAGCTGTACCGGTTCATGACGATGCTGGCGGTGCCGGCGCTGGTGTTCGGCCTGATCCTCACGTGGCTGCAGTATCACTCGCCGGAAGGCATGAAGCTGCCCGGCTGGCTGCACGCCAAGCTGGCCTTCGTGGTGCTGGCGCTGGGCTATCACCACGCCTGCGGCTCGCTGCTGAAGAAGTTCGAGCGTGGCGCGAACAAGCGCGGCCACGTGTTCTACCGCTGGTTCAACGAAGTGCCCGTGCTGCTGCTGCTGGCGATCGTGGTGCTGGTGGTCGTGAAACCATTCTGATTAAACGTTTCTCAAAGTCGGGGTCAGACCCCAATTTTGAGCAATAATTTCCAAAAAACGGGCGGTCCGGCGTGCCGGTCTGACCCCGAAGTTTGGGAATTTTCT
>DASVVD010000877.1:0-19056 GCA_036386715.1 Pseudoduganella sp. | reverse complement strand
AGATTGCCCACACCACCGCGCGCGTCGGCCAGCCCAAGGCGCTCTCGGCCAGGGAGTCGATCGCCGCGATCAACCCGCAGGTGCGGGTGACCGCGCTGATCGAGCGCGTCGACGATGCCCGGCTGGCCGAACTGGCCGCGGCCAGCGATGTCGTCCTAGACTGCACCGATAATTTCCGGACCCGCCATGCCGTCAACCGCGCCTGCGTGGCGGCGCGCGTGCCGCTCGTATCCGGCGCCGTGATCCGCTTCGACGGCCAGGTCAGCGTGTTCGACCCGCGCGATGCCGCGGCGCCGTGCTACTCATGCCTGTTCCCGCAGGACCAGGCATTCGAAGACGTGGCGTGTTCCACGATGGGCGTGTTCGCACCCCTCGTCGGCGTGGTCGGCGCCATGCAGGCGGCCGAGGCACTGAAGATCGTGATGGGCATCGGCACCTCGCTAGCCGGCCGGCTGCTGATGCTCGACGGGCTGCGCATGGAGTGGACCAGCATCGGTGTGGAGCGGGCCGGCGGCTGCCCGGTCTGTGGCGCCGGTTTGGCCAATTCCTGAAACTTCTCTTTACCTCCTTTTTCACCGTCGTGTAGCAATTCAGGCTTATACTTCCGCACTCTGCTTTTCAACGTGCCCCTGAAGCTTCATGAAAAAAGGTCTTACTTTCACGCGCCGTGCGCGTGGTTTCACCCTCATCGAAATCATGGTGGTCGTGGTCATCATGGGCGTGCTGGCCGCGCTCGTGGTGCCCAAGCTGCTGGCCCGCACCGGCGAATCGAAGATCGCCGCGGCCAAGGTCGACATCGCCACGATCATGCAGTCCTTGAAACTGTATAAACTCGACAACACCCGCTACCCGACCACCGAGCAGGGCCTGCAGGCGTTGCTGACGAAGCCGACTGCCGGCCCGGCCGCCAACGGCTGGAAGGAAGGCGGCTACCTGGAAAAGATGCCGAAGGATCCATGGGGCTTCCAGTACCAGTACCTGTCGCCCGGCGTGAAGGGCGAAGTGGACGTGTTCACCCTGGGCGCGGATGGCCAGCCGGGCGGTTCCGGCGAGGATGCCGACGTCGGCTCCTGGGAAAATTAAGCTACCGCAGCATGCGCCAGCGCGGCTTCACCCTGATCGAGCTGCTGGTGGTGCTGGTCATCATCGGGTTCACGCTGGGCCTGGTGACGATGAACGCGGCGCCCAGCGGGCGCCAGGCCATGCAGCAGGAAGCGCAGCGCGTGGCCCTGCTGCTGCAACTGGCGCGCGATGAAGCGATCGTGCGCAACCGGCCGATTGCCTTCGAGGCCGGCGCCCAGGGCTACCGCTTCCTGGTGCGCGACGGGCGCGAATGGAAGACCCTGCCACAAGACGACATGCTGCGCGAACGCGAATTCAAGCGCACCCCGATGACCCTGCTGCTCGATCCTCCGACCAACCTGCCCGGTGCGCCGATGCGCATCGTGTTCGGCCGCGAACCGGTCGACAAGCCGTTCGTGCTGACGCTTGCCCATGGCGACGCGCGCGCGGCGGTGCGGGCCGACGGCATCGGTCATTTCGTCGTCGAGTGATGCACCGCATGAATCGCGCCGAACGGGGGTTTACGCTGCTCGAAGTGCTGGTGGCGCTGTTCATCGTTGCTACCGCCCTGATCGCGGCATTGCAGGCGATCGGCAGCCTCACGCGCAACAGCGAAGGCCTGCGCACCACGATGATGGCCACCTGGTCGGCCGAAAACCGGCTGGTGCAGATCCGCCTGTCGAAAGTGTTCCCGGCGGTGGGCAAGACCTCGTTTGCGTGCCCGCAGGGCGACCTGCAGCTGCAGTGCGAGGAAGAAGTGATCATTTCGCCGAACCCGCTGCTGCGGCGCGTGGAGGTGTCCGTCTACGACATTGCCAAGCCGCAGCGCCGCATCATCAAGCTGGTGCAGCTGGTGCTGAAATCAGCATGAACCGCGCGCGCCGTTCCCCCGGCTTCACCCTGATCGAACTGCTCGTTGCGATCAGCATCCTGGCGATCGTGGCGGTGCTGGGCTGGCGCGGGCTGGACAGCATCCTGCGCTCGCGCGTTTCGCTCACGCAGCAGATGGAACACACGCGCGGCATCCAGCTTGCCTTTGCGCAGCTGCAAAGCGACCTGGAACAGTTGGCCGGCACCGCCGTGATCGGCACGCGGCAGAACCTGGTGGCGGACAACCTGCGGCTGATCTTCGTGCGCACCCAGGCGCCGGACCATGGTGCCACGCAGCTGGTGGTGGTCAGCTACCGGCTGCGCAACGGCGTGCTGACGCGCCGCGAATCCCTTGGCACGCGCGACCTGGTGCAACTCGACGCGTTGTGGCAGGCGGCCGTGTCCGATGCCGATCCGGTACCCGGCGTGGCCCTGCATGCGGGTGTGGCGGGGATGGGCGTGCGCCTGTGGGTGAACAACGCGTGGCAGTTACCGACCAACAGCACCAGCAGCTCCGGCAGCGCCGGCGGCATTGCGAGCCTGGAGCCCGCCGGCCTGGAAATGTCGCTGCAGCTGACGGGTGAACCGAACCCGATGGTCAAGACCCTGCTGCTGGGAGATATATGATGAGAAACCCGCGGAACCTGCAATACGCCAGGCGGCGCCAGCGCGGCGTGGCCGTCGTCACCGCCTTGCTGCTGACGACACTGGCGGTAACGATCGTCGCCAGCCTGTTCTGGCAGCAGCAGGTGCAGGTGCGCTCGCTGGAAAACCAGCGGCTGCACCTGCAGACACGCTGGATCCTGCGCGGCGCGCTGGACTGGGCGCGGCTGATCCTGCGCCAGGACGGCATGGACAACCCGGACGCTACCCGCGCCGATGGCGTGTGGGCCACGCCGCTGGCCGAAACGCGGCTGGACCAGTATGTCGAGCGCGAGCGGGTGGAAGGGGAAGACTACGATGCCACCTTGCAGGGCCAGGTTTATGACGCACAGTCGCGCTACAATCTCGCCAACCTGGCAAACGTAAGCAGCGTTGCCGACAAGGAGGTCAAAGCCTTCGGGCAACTGCTGTCGAACCTGCAGCTCGATGCCAGCCTGGCGCAGGCTGCGGCGCAATACGCACTGAAGGCGCAAGCGGCGCAGAAGGGCGGCACGGGCAGCGCGCCGATGGCGTTCCAGCGCATCGAGGACCTGCTGATGGTGGGCTTTTCGCAGGCGGCGATCGAGCGGCTGCGCGACTATGCGATCGTGTTGCCGGTACCGACGGCCGTGAACATCAACACCGCGCCGGCCGAAGTGCTCGCCGCGACTGTCGAAGGCATGTCGCTGTCCGAGGCGCAGACGCTGGTGGCATCGCGCAAGCGCACCACGCTGAACGTGGCGGCGTTGACGACCGTGGCGCAGAACCGCCAGGTGCTGGCAGGCGTCGCCGCGCGCAGCGACTACTTCCTGGTGCTGAGCCAGGTGCGGCTGGACCGGGCCGCGCTGGAATCGTGGGCACTGATCAAGCGGCTCGAGCCGGCCAGGGGCTCGCAGACCTCGATCGAGTGGATCCGGGAAATCTAAGGAAAGCAACCGTTTTGACGACTCTCTATATCAGCTACCCCGCCCGCGCCGCCGCGTCCGACGCCGCTGCCGCGTGCACCTATGCGCAGGTGGGCGACGGCGGCAACGTCCTGCAGCAGGGGGCCGGCGCGCTTGGCAAGCTCGGCGACCTGGTGGCGGCCAGCCGCAAGGTGGTGCTGCTGCTGGCCGCGGCCGACGTGACGCTGCTGCGCGCAACGGTGCCGCCCTTGTCCGGCAGCCGCCTCAAGGCGGCCCTGCCGAATCTCGTCGAGGAACAGCTGCTGGGCGATCCGGCCGACTGCGTGTTCGCGCTCGGTCCCTTGCAGGCCGGCAGCGCCGAACGCACGGTGGCCGTGGTGCAGCGCGCCTGGCTGGAAGTGCTGGTGAAGGCACTGGTGCAGCAGGGCGCGCGCGCGATCTCCGCGCTGCCACTGCAACTGTGCCTGCCCCTGGCACCCGGTGGCGTGTCGGCACTGCTCGCCAACGACGAGGGCGGCATGGAACTGACGCTGCGCACCGGGCAGTACGAAGGCCTCGGCCTGGCTTTACCGGCGCAGCCGGAGAGCGCGTTGCAGGTGCTGCGATCGCTGGCCGGCGAAGCGCCGGTCACGCTGTACGTGCCGGCCGTGCAGCGCGCCCACTACGAGCCGCTGCTGGCCGCGGTACCGGGCATCGCGCTGGAAGAGGATCACTGGGCGCACCGGATTGCCGCCAGCAGGACGGTGCAGCTGGACCTGGCGGCCGGGCTGGGTGCAACCAGCGGTGCGCAGGCGCAGGCCTGGCGGCGCTGGCGCTGGCCGCTGCGGCTGGCGTTGCTGGCCGTGCTGGTCAACATCGCCGGCCTGAACGTGGAATGGCTGCGCATGAAGCGCGAGGCCGAAACGCTGCGCCTGTCGATGGTGCAGATCTTCCGCGCCGCCTACCCGAACGAAAAGGTGGTGCTCGATCCGGCCGCCCAGCTGCGCGGCAACATCGCCCGCGCCCGGGCCGGCAACGGTGCGATGGCCCGGGATGAATTCACGGTACTGGCCGCCGCGTTCGGCGAGGCGCTGGGCGCGCTGCCGCGGCGCGACATCGTGGCCGGCCTCGATTACCGCGAGCGCGCCCTCGTGGTCCGGCTGAAGCCGGGCAGCGTCGACGGCACCGCGCTGGCGCAGGTGCAGGCGCAACTGGCGGCGCGCGGCCTGGCGCTGACCGAATCGGGTGCCGGTGTCTGGGAACTGCGGGCAGGAGGCAAGTCATGAGCAACGAAGCGGGAAAAGCCACGGGAAGGTTCGGCGGCGGGCTGGCCAGCCTGCGCGGCTCGGCGGCGGCGTTCTGGAGTGCCCGCAGCGAACAGGAGCGCCGTTACCTGGTAACTGGCGCCATCGTCGTCGGCCTTGCGCTGGTCTATGCCCTGTTCATCGACCCGGCGCTGACGGGCCGCGAGCGGCTGCGCCGTGAACTGCCGCAACTGCGCCAGGAAACGGCGGAGATGCAGGCGCTGGCCGCGCAGGCGGCACAGGTGGCACAAGCGGCACAAGCAGGCGCGCAGCCTGCGCAGCCGGCACCGCTGTCGCGCGATGCGCTGGACGCCGCGCTGGCCGAACGCGGCCTGAAAGCCCAGAACCTGACCGTGACGGGCGACTACGTGAAGGCGGAATTCAAGGGTGCGCAGTTTGCCGGCCTTGTCACGTGGCTCGATGCCGCGCGGCGCAACGACCGGCTGGCAGTGCAGGAAGCAAAGATCGCCGCGCAGGATGGCAAGCCGGACAGCGCCGGCCTGGTCGATGCCACGCTGACGCTGCGCCGCACGACGGGCAGTGAATCAGGTAACGAATCGGGCAGCCGATGAAGCGCACCGTGTCATGGTTGATTGCGATCGTCGTCACGACCGTGCTGACGCTGCTGGTGTTCTTCCCGGCCGCGTGGGTGGCCGCACTGGTGGAAAAGCAGACCGGCGGGCGCCTCACGCTGGGCGACGCGCAGGGCACGCTGTGGCGCGGCTCCGCGTTCGTCGGCGGCGCCGCCAGCGGTAGCGGCCCCGTCACGCCGCTGCTGCCGGGGCGCTTTGCCTGGAAGCTCTCGCCGCTGTCGCTGCTGGGCAGCGTGCATATGGACCTGGAAAATCCGCAGGCCCTGACACAGCCCGTCACCTTCACCGGCAGCTGGCGCGCATGGCAGCTGAGCCCGGCGGCCTTGCTGCTGCCGGCGGACGGCCTGTCCGGCCTGGGCGCGCCACTGAACACGCTGGCGCTGTCGGGCCGGCTGCAGCTCGGGTGGACCTCGCTGGCGCTGGCGCTGGAAAACAGGAATATCGCGGTCAACGGCGTGACCACGCTGCAGATGGACGACGTGTCGTCGCGCCTGGCACCGATCAAGCCGCTGGGCAGCTACCGGCTGGCGCTGGACTGGAAAGGCCAGCAGGCCGCCGTGGCGCTCAGTTCCACCAAGGGGCCGCTGCTGCTGTCCGGCAGCGGCCAGCTGCGCAACGGCCGGCTGCAGTTCTCCGGGCAGGCCGAAGCGGCCGCCGGCTATGAAGACACACTGGGCAACCTGCTCAACCTGCTGGGCCAGCGCCGCAATGTTGGCGGCAAAAAAATCATCGCACTCGAGTTCAGATAATGAAAACTGCAAGCAAATTTCAACTTCCTGCGCTGCGGCGCCTGTCCGCTGCCGCGCTGCTGTGCTGCATGCTGTGTCCCGCCGTCGCGCCGGCCTGGGCGGCTCCGCAGGACGAAGCCGCGCTGAACTTCGTCGGTGCCGATATCGAATCCGTCATCAAGGCGGTGGGCCACTACACCAACATCACGTTCCTGATCGACCCGCGCGTGAAAGGCACGATCACGCTGGTGTCGGAAAAGTCGATCAGCAAGTCGCAGGCGTTCGCGCTGCTGACCTCCGCGCTGCGGCTGCAGGGCTACGCGATCGTCAGCGGCGACGGCTATGCGAAAGTGGTGCCGGAGGCGGAAGCCAAGCTGCAGGCCACCCCGACCGTGGTCAAGGGCCAGGCGGCGCCGAAGGGCGACCAGGTGGCCACCCAGGTGTTCCAGCTCAACCATGAATCGGCCGCCAACATGGTGGGCGTGCTGCGCCCGCTGATTTCCACCAACAACACGATCAATGCGAACCCCGGCAACAACACGCTGGTGATCACTGATTACGCGGACAACCTGAAGCGCCTGTCGAAGATCATCGCCGCGATGGACACGCCGGCGGCGGCCGACATGGACGTGATCCCGGTGCGCAACGCGATCGCCAGCGACATCGCGTCGATGATCAACAAGCTGATGGAGCCGGGCACCGGTGGCGACGGCGGCGGCCGCGTCTCGGTGCTGGCCGACCCGCGCACCAACTCGCTGGTGCTGCGCGCACCGTCGGTGGCACGCGCCAACCTGGCCCGTTCGCTGATCGCCAAGCTCGACCAGCCCACCTCGCAATCGGGCAACGTGCACGTGGTGTACCTGAAGAACGCCGATGCCACGCAGCTGGCGGAAACGCTACGCGCGGTGATGTCGGGTGAAGCCCCGGCCGCCTCGGGTACCTCCGGCAATGCGCTGAACAACCAGGCCACCATGCAGACCGGCGCCAACAACACGATCGGCCAGACCGGCTCGACGACAGGGCAGGGTTCCGGGCCGACCAATCCGGCGCTGTCGGCCAACCGTACCGGCACGCAGGGTGCGACCACGGGCGGTTCGGCCGGCTTCATCCAGGCCGATGCGTCGACCAACACGCTGATCATCACGGCGCCGGAAACGGTCTACCGCAACCTGCGCGCCGTGATCGACCAGCTCGACGTGCGCCGCGCCCAGGTCTACATCGAGGCGCTGATCGTCGAGGTATCGCTCGACAAGGCTTCCGAGTTCGGCGTGCAGTGGGTCGGCGCCACCGGCGGCAGCAACAGCACTTATCGGGTCGGCGGCCTGCAGTCGCTGTCCAGCGGCGGCAACAACCTGGTCAGCCTCTACAACGGTACCAGCACGCCCAGCAACGGCCTGACGATCGGTATCTTCAAGCAGCTCGCCGACGGCTCGCTCGGCCTGGGCGCCGTGGCCCACACGCTGGAAACCACCGGCAACGGCAACATCCTGTCGACGCCGAACATGATCACGCTGGACAACGAAGTGGCCACCATCCGCGTCGGCCAGAACGTGCCGATCCTGACCGGCCAGTTCACCACCACCTCCGGCACCAACACCAACCCGTTCCAGACCATCGACCGCAAGGACGTGGGCCTCACCCTGAAGGTGAAGCCGCAGATTTCCGAGGGCGGCACGATCAAGCTGGCGATCTACAACGAATCGTCGTCGGTGGACCAGTCGACGCTGACGGCCACCGCCGGCATCACGCTGAACACGCGCGTGATCGAGAACAACGTGATCGCCGACGATGGCCAGATCATCGTGCTGGGCGGCCTGATCGAGGATACCGCGTCCGATGGCGTGGAAAAGGTGCGCGGCCTGGGCGACATTCCCGTGCTGGGCAACCTGTTCAAGTACAACACGCGGGCCCGCAAGAAAACCAACCTGATGGTGTTCCTGCGCCCGGTCGTGATCCGCAACAAGGAGCAGAGCATGAGCCTGGCCGCCGACCGCTACGACTACATGCGCGCTTCGGGCGCCGAGTTCAAGCCGAGCGACACGATCCTGATGCGCCAGCTGGGCCAGCCGCAACTGCCGCAGCTGAACAACGGCGTGCCGGTCGGTTCGCCGACACTGGCCGCGCCGGTGCCGCCGGCACCGCTGCCGGCACCGAAGCTGGCGCCGGGCGCCGCCGAGCCGTTGCAGCCGACGCCGCCGCAGCAATGACCGTACTGGACAAGCCGCATCATGGATAACCTCCTCCCCTACGCATTCGCGCGCGATTTCCTCGTGCTGGCGAAAGGCGGCGAGCGCGATGGCACCGTCGAGGTGCTGGTGTCGAACGCCACCGTGCCATCGGCGCTGGCCGAAGTCTCGCGGCGCTTCGGCCGCGTGCAGCTGAAACCGGTGCCGCGCGCCGAGCTCGAGGCGGCGATTGCCGCGGCCTATGCCGGCAGCGGCGGCGACGTGTCGCAGGTGGCCGATGAATTCGACGCCGACCTCGATCTCACCCGCCTGCTGCAGGATGTGCCGGCCATCGAGGACCTGCTGGAATCGTCCGACGATGCGCCGGTGATCCGCATGATCAACGCGCTGCTGACGCAGGCGCTGCGCGACGGCGCATCGGATATCCACGTCGAGCCGTTCGAGCAGATTTCGGTGGTGCGCTTCCGGGTCGACGGCGCGCTGCGCGATATCGTCAAGCCAAGAAAAGCGATCCATGGCTCGTTGATCTCGCGGATCAAGATCATGGCGCAGCTCGATATCGCCGAGAAGCGCCTGCCGCAGGATGGCCGCATCACGCTGCGCGTGGGCGGCAAGCCGGTGGACGTGCGCGTTTCCACGCTGCCCACCGGCCACGGCGAGCGTGCCGTGCTGCGCCTGCTGGACAAGGAAGCCGGCCGCCTCGACCTGCAGCACCTGGGCATGAGCGAGCCGATGCTGGCCCAGTTCAACGGGCTGCTGGCGCAGCCGCACGGCATCGTGCTGGTGACCGGCCCGACCGGTTCCGGCAAGACCACGACGCTGTATGCGGCGCTGTCGCTGCTGAATTCGACCACCACCAACATCCTCACCGTGGAAGACCCGATCGAATACGACCTGGCCGGGGTGGGGCAGACACAGGTCAACTCGCGCATCGACATGACGTTCGCCAAGGCGCTGCGGGCGATCCTGCGGCAAGACCCGGACGTGATCATGATCGGCGAGATCCGCGACCTTGAAACGGCGCAGATCGCCGTGCAGGCATCGCTGACGGGCCACCTGGTGCTGGCAACCCTGCACACCAACGATTCGGCATCCGCCGTGACGCGGCTGCTGGACATGGGCATCGAGCCGTTCCTGCTGTCGTCGTCGCTGCTGGGCGTGCTCGCGCAGCGGCTGGTGCGCAAGCTGTGCGGCGAATGCAAGCGTAGCGAGGTCACCCCGGGCGGGCAGGTATGGCATGCGGTCGGCTGCGAGGCCTGCGGCCAGACCGGTTACCAGGGCCGCGTGGGCATCTACGAGCTGCTGCAGACCACCGACAGGATCCGCGCGCAGATCCACGAGCGCGCCTCCGAGGCCGACGTCAGGGAAACGGCGCTGGCGGACGGCATGCTGACGATGCGCGACGACGGCGAGCGCTGGCTCGCGAACGGCACCACGACGCTGGCCGAACTGCTGCGCGTCGCCAAGGACTAGAAGCTTGAGGACGAACTGAATGCCGGCATTCCGATATGAAGCCGTCGACGCCGGCGGCGCCACCAAACGAGGCGTCGTCAACGCGGACAGCCCGCGCGCGGCGCGCGCCGACCTGCGCGCCAAGGGACTCGTACCGATCAAGGTCGATACCATTGCTGCGCAGGTCGATGCCAGCGGCACGGCGCGCCGGCGCGGCCTGGGCGAAAAGCTGTCGACCACCGAACTGGCGCTGTTCACGCGGCAGATGGCCAGCCTGCTGGAAGCGGGGCTGCCGCTGGAGCAGGCATTCACGGCGCTGCTCGAGCAGGCCGAACGGCCCTACCTGCGCGACCTGATCGCCTCGATCCGCTCCGAGGTGATCGGCGGCGCCTCGCTGTCCGACGTGTTGGGGCGCCATCCGCGCGATTTCGCCGAGATCTATCGCGCGCTGGTGGCTTCCGGCGAGCAGATCGGCCAGTTGTCGCGCGTGCTGTCGCGGCTCGCCGACTACATCGAGCGGCGCAACGCGCTGGTGCAGAAGGTGCGCCTGGCATTCACCTATCCGGCCATCGTCACCGTGGTGGCATTCTCGATCGTGATCTTCCTGCTCACCTACGTGGTGCCGCAGATCGTTTCCGTGTTCGCCAACACGAAGCAGAAGCTGCCGGTGCTCACGGTGATCATGCTGGCCGTCTCGGATTTCGTGCGCAACTACGGCCTGGTCGTGCTGGTGCTCCTGATCGGCGCCTGGGTGGCATGGCGCCGCGCACTGCAGAACATCGCGCTGAAGACGCGCTGGCACACCTGGCTGCTGACGGCGCCGCTGTACGGCAAGTTCGAGCGCAGCCTGAACACGTCGCGCTTTGCCAGCACGCTGGCGATCACCACCGGTTCCGGGGTGCCGATCCTGCGCGCGCTGGAGACCAGCCGGGACACATTGTCGAACGTGGCCATGCGCCAGCTGGTGGAAGAGGCCAGCGACGCGGTGCGCGAAGGCGTCAGCCTGGCGCGCGCGCTGTCGGCGCAAAAGCATTTCCCGCCGATGCTGATCCACATGATCCGCGCCGGCGAGATCACCGGCGAGCTGCCGGCGATGCTGGAGCGCGCCGCCGCCGCGCAGGAAGCGGACCTGGAACGCCGCACGCTGACGATCGCTGGACTGCTCGAGCCGGCGCTGATCCTGGCGATGGGTGTCGTGGTGCTGCTGATCGTGCTGGCCGTGCTGATGCCGATCATCGAGATCAACCAGCTGGTGCGCTGATGCCGTCCATTGAACTGAACACCAAGCTGAACTGAGCTGAACCGAGCCGATTTCCGAAAGTGCCGATGAACCGTTTGCCGCCTTATACCCAATCCATCGCCACCCTTGCCGCCGTGGTGGCGCTGACCGCGTCCACAGCCTACTGGGCCCTGCAACTGTTCAAGCCGCAGCAGCGGCCGATCGCCGTGGTGCCGGTGCAGGAAACGCCGCCGCCGCCGGTCGATACCGCGCTGGGCCTGTTCGGCGGCCAGGCCACCGTTGCCACTGCCAGCGCATATGAATTGCGCGGCGTGGTGGCCGCCCGCAATGGCCGCGGCAGCGTGGCGATCGTTGCCACCAATGGCGACACGCCGAAGGCCTACCCGGTCGGCAAGGAGCTGGCGCCGGGCGTGACGGTGCAGGATGTGCAGCCGCGCTACGTGACGCTGCTCGATAACGGCGTGCAGAAGCGGCTCGACTTGCTGCCGGATGCCGGCATGTCGTCGACCACGGCAGCGCCGCTGGCGCCCGTGAACCGCGCCGCACCGCCGCCGGTACAGGTCCAGCCGCAGCCCCAGCCCCAGTTCCAGCAACAACCAGGATCTGCCGCACCGTCGGCGACCCCGCTGGTCACGCCGCCACCAGGCACCCCGGTCGGCCCGCCAGGCCAGGCCGCGCCGATCCAGATGCCGCCGGTACAGCGGCCCGTGACAGCCCAGTAAGGCTGATCTGCCTGCCTCGCCGGTATGCTTATGCGGGCGAGGCCCCGCGCGCTTGCCGCCGGCGCAGGCGACCTGACGCCAGTACGGCCAGGCCGCCGAGCAGCAAGGCCCAGGTGTCCGGCTCAGGTACCGGCAGGGTGCCTGGAGGCGGCAGCTCCACCATCGGCCCTCCGTCCACCCCGACTGCCAGCAGCGTGCCGTTCAGCCTGTAGAATATGCCATCCGGTCCGATCATCTGGTAACCGAATTCACCCGCATGCTCGAGCGGGAAGCTGCCGATGTCCGATACCTCCGTGCCTGGCAGATGCGTCGCCGTCACGTCGGTGAACGTCACAGCGAGCCATTCGGCGCTGTTATGCCAGACAGTGAATGACACCTCGTCCGAGGACTGGTGGGCATCGTAGCTGTCCCACAAGCTGACGGAATTGGTGCCGGTCGATGCGACATGTGAAATCGTGCCCACGTTGAAATGCTGGATCGGTGCAATCGAGCTCGTGAAGGTCTGTGTCACTGCATAACCCCAGTTCGCATAGCCGATGTTGGATCCGCCGCCTGAATGGCCGAAGACACCGTTCCCCAGGTCACCTACCGCGACACTGCCATTCGGCAGCGTCGCAGCCAATGGCGAAAACATCTCATCGCCATCCCAGATCGTGATGGACGTGATCTTCATCGTATATTCGTAGGTCGCCGCGCTTGCCGTCGTCATGGCAAGGCTGGCCAGGGCCGCGGCACACAATAATCGCTTCATCCGGTTTCTCCTCGTTGAATGGACCGGATAAGTGAATCATTGACAACCTGTGGCGTCAACAGTGCAGCTCGGCTTGCAAATCGCACGTCGTTGTATTGCGTCCACCTCTACCGGAACGGGCGCGCCGGGCGGTGCTGGCAGGTCAGTCGTCCGGATCCGGCTTCAACTTGGCCTTGGCAATGGCCTGCCTGGCAGCCTGCCGCTCGGCCGATTTGCTGCGCTCGTGCGGCCCGGCCGCGCGCGCCTTCGCCAGCGCGGCGAAGGGGTTGCGCGGTTTCGAGAACGATTGCGACGGCTCGATGCGCAGGCGCATCTTCTGCCGGGTTGCCAGGGCCTTGTTCGCCATCACTGTCCTTACAGCACGTACCTGGAAAGATCCTCGTTGACGGACAGCGCTTCGAGCCGCCCGTTGACATAGTCTGCATCGATGACGAGGTGCTTGTCGCCCGTTTCGGTCGCCGAGAACGAGATTTCCTCGAGCAGCTTCTCCATCACCGTGTACAACCGGCGCGCGCCGATGTTCTCGGTGCGCTCGTTGACCTGGAACGCGATCTCGGCCAGCCGCGTGATGCCGGCCGGTACGAAGTCCAGTTCCACGCCTTCGGTGGCCAGCAGCGCCGCGTACTGGCGCGTCAGGCAGGCGTCGGTGCTGGTCAGGATGCGTTCGAAGTCGGCGATCGACAGCGATTCCAGTTCCACGCGGATCGGGAAGCGGCCCTGCAGCTCCGGGATCAGGTCGGAAGGCTTGGCGAGGTGGAACGCGCCCGAGGCGATGAACAGGATGTGGTCGGTCTTGATCATGCCGTACTTCGTGTTCACCGTGGTGCCTTCGACCAGCGGCAGCAGGTCGCGCTGCACGCCGGCGCGCGACACGTCGGCACCGCCCACTTCGGTGCGCGACGCGATCTTGTCGATCTCGTCGAGGAACACGATGCCGTTCTGCTCGACGTTCTGGATGGCCTTCTGCTTCATTTCGTCTTCATTGACGAGCTTGGCGGCTTCCTCGTCCACCAGCAGCTTCAGCGCTTCGCGGATCTTGATCTTGCGGGCCTTCTTGCGATTGCCGCCCACGCCGGCGAACATCGACTTGATCTGCTCGGTCATTTCCTCCATGCCGGGCGGCGCCATGATTTCCATTTGCGGGCCGGTCTCGGCCAGTTCGATCTCGATTTCCTTGTCGTCCAGCTCGCCCTGGCGCAGGCGCTTGCGGAAGGTGTGGCGCGTGGAATCCTTTTCCTGCGGTTCCTGCGCGGCATTGTCGCGGAAGCCGAAATCGCGCGGCGGCGGCACCAGGATGTCGAGCACGCGGTCTTCGGCCGCATCCTCGGCCCGGGCACGCACCTTGGCCATCTCGGCCAGCCGAGTCTGCTTGATGCCGATGTCGATCAGGTCGCGGATGATGGTTTCCACGTCGCGCCCGACATAGCCCACCTCGGTGAACTTGGTGGCTTCCACCTTGATGAACGGCGCATCGGCCAGCTTGGCCAGGCGGCGCGCGATCTCGGTCTTGCCGACGCCGGTCGGGCCGATCATCAGGATGTTTTTCGGCGTGATCTCATGGCGCAGCGGTTCCTCGACCTGCTGGCGGCGCCAGCGGTTGCGCAACGCGATCGCGACGGCTTTCTTGGCCTTGCCCTGGCCGACGACATGCTTGTCCAGTTCGCCGACGATTTCCTGCGGGGTCATGTTCATAATGTGTTCCTGCGTTGGTTCGATTGGTCCGGCGCCGTTAGTCCAGCGTTTCGATAATGTGCGACATGTTCGTGTAGATGCACAGCTCGCCCGCGATCGTCAGCGATTTCTTCACGACCTCGGCGGGTGTCATCTCGGTATTCTCGAACAGCGCCTTGGCTGCCGACTGGGCGTAAACGCCGCCCGAGCCGATCGCGCCGATACCGTCTTCCGGCTCCAGCACGTCGCCGTTGCCGGTGATGATCAGGGTGGATTGCGCATCGGCCACGAGCAGCATGGCCTCCAGCCGGCGCAGCACGCGGTCGGTACGCCAGTCCTTCGCCAGCTCGACGGAGGCACGCAGCAGGTTGCCCTGGTGTTTTTCCAGCTTGCCTTCGAAGCGGTCCAGCAGGGTAAAGGCGTCGGCGGTGCCGCCGGCAAAGCCGCACAGCACCTTGCCCTGGTACAGTTTGCGCACCTTGCGGGCCGAGCCCTTCATGACGATGTTGCCCAGCGTTACCTGGCCATCGCCGCCCAGGGCAACCTGGTTGCCGCGCCGGACGGAGAGGATGGTCGTGCCGTGAAATTGTTCCATAATTGCCTCAAGTAATGACGCCAGCCGCGAAAATGGGGTTGGATCAAAAAATTGCAAGGCGGATAAAAATTTGGCAGCCTGACCGAGACGCCTGCCGCCAGGCTGGGCCGCGTTGCGCCGCCAGCGCCGTGGCCCCAGTATGGCGCGATTCGCGCCGGATGTGGCATCCGCAGGGATGCTGCCTGCAGCAACGGGCAGGCATGCCATATCCTGCGGGTCTGGTGCCGGAATGACGGCGCTAGTACCGGTGCGGGAACAGCCGCACCGCGCCGCCATGGCCGAGCAAGCGCAGCAATGTTGCCACCAGGTGGTTCAGCTCGCGAAATTCGATACGCCGTCCCGGGGTGGCCAATTGCTGCAGCAGCGCCATCAGGTGTCCGGCCGCGGCATAGTCGATCCGTGCCAGCCGCGAGCAGTCGAAGACGAGCGCGGTGCAGCTCTCGGCATGGGTGCGGATGCCCGACCAGACCTGTTCGGCATTGCCTTCGATCGTGTGCGGCAGCAGGTAGCGGTCGGCTGCCGGCGCTGCGGCCTGCCGCGGCGTACTGGCCACCTTGCCGGGGGGCGTGAACGGCGGCGGCGACACTTCGAACGTGACGCAGTAATCCATGCTGGCTTCTTCGAACTCCTTTTCGCGGTTCGCCATGCGCAGCAGTTCGAGGATCAGCAGCCATGGCGCCTCGCCCTCGTCGCGCCGGCCGATATCGACGATGCTGCGCACGCGGGCCAGCAGTTCCTCGGCACCTGAAAGCATCAGTTCACGACCCTGCTGCACGCTTTGCAACGCGGCGTGCAGCAGGGCGCAGCCTGCCGGCTCCACACCGGTAATGCGGGAAAAATCCAGCCGCAGCACGGCGGCGCCTTCGGCCGCGGCGCCCAGGCGGGCAATCTGCGGCGTGGCGGCAGCGTCCAGCACACCGGTGAGCACTACCGTGGGTACGATGCGTCCGGCCAGGAATGCCGTATTCCCTTCATCGGCAGGTAGCGGATTCCATGGCGGCGGCGATGTCTCGAAGGTGCTGGCGTAATCGATCGACAGGCTGTCGAATGCTTCCTGCCGCCCGAGCACCGTGTACAGGTCGAACAGCATCCACCAGGCGGTGCGGTCGGCACCGGCCTGCCCGGCAACGGCGCTGGCCAGCAGCCGGCAGGCTTCGTCAAGCTGGCCGTTGGCGTACAGGATTGCCGCTTCCTCGGCCACCGGTGCGCTTTCGGCAGCCACCGCTTCGGCCGGGGTGTCGTCCTCTTCGAGCAGTTCGGTATCGGCGCCGTCGTCCGGGGGCGTATCGTCGGCGGAATGCGCAGCAGCAGGCGGGGCCGTGGAGGCCAAGGGAGGCGAAGCACGCGGCGCACGCCGGAATGCCGGCTCGTCGAACATGTCGGCCACCATTTCGGCCTCGATCGCATCGATCTTCAGAACGGTGGCGCGGGCGAGATCGCGCTGCAGGTGCAATTGCAGGCGTTGCTGCAGGTCGAGCGGTGTGCCGTCGTCCGCCCGCTGCAGTTCGCTGTCGGCGGCCAGGCGGGCGTAAGCCTCGTCCTCGTCGACGATCGGTTTGTCCTTGCGAAAGAGGGAAAAGAGTCCCATGGCTCTAGTGTAGCCGAAGGGCAAGCGCACCCGCGATACCCGAGCCGCCAGGCGTCAGCGATGACAGGCAACGTCGGCGAAAACAAAAAAAGCATGCCGCGGCATGCTTTTTTCGGGAGCCATACGGTTCAGTCGCCGTACAGTTTCTGTTTCAGCTCGCGGCGCTGTTGCGCTTCCAGCGACAGCGTGGCGGTGGGCCGTGCGATCAGGCGGGGAATGCCGATCGGCTCACCCGTTTCCTCGCACCAGCCATAGTCGCCGTTGTCGATGGCAGCGATCGATTGCTGCACTTTCTTCAGCAGTTTGCGCTCGCGGTCGCGCGTGCGCAGTTCCAGCGCGTGCTCTTCCTCGATCGTGGCGCGGTCGGCCGGATCAGGCACGAGCACGGTTTCACGCAGGTGCTCGGTGGTTTCGCCGGCGTTTTTCAGCAATTCCTTTTCCAGCGCCTGCAGCTTGGCCTTGAAGAATGCCTGTTGTGCCGGATTCATGTAGTCCTTGTCGCTCATCGCGAGGATTTCTTCATCGGTGAGGATAGGCGCTTCCGCGGGGGTCTTATTTGTTTTGGTCATGACTTCGCTTACCTTCGATACGACAGAGTTTTTCAAATTCCAGCCGGGTGGCCGCTTGGCCTGGACCGGACGCGGCCCCACAAAAACCGGGTTAGTTTATACCAGACATTGTTCCAAACCGCGAATAAAGATGTCTTTTGGCAGATTTTTGCCGATAAACACCATCTTGCTTCCACGCACGTCGTTTTCGCCCCATTTCGCTCCCAGGTCACTGCCCATCATCTGGTGCACGCCCTGGAAAACCACCTTGCGCTCGGCGCCCTGCATCCACAATACGCCTTTGTAGCGCAACATGCGAGGGCCATAGACGTTCACCAGTCCGCCCAGGAATTCATCCAGCTTGGCGGAGTCGAAGGGGCGCTCGCTCCTGAAGGCAAACGCGGAAATCTCGTCCGTATGGTGCGCGTGGCGGTGGCTCGGATGGTTGCAATGCGCGCCATGTTCATGTTCATGGTCATGGTGCTCGTGCCCATGATGTTCGTGCTCGTGCTCTTCGGCCGCGAGGAAGTCGGGATCGATTTCCAGCTTTTCGTTCAGGTTGAACCCCTTCAGGTCCAGCACCTCGGTGATCGGCGCGTTGCCGAAATCGGACTTGCCGATCGGCGCACGCGGATTGATGCGCTTCAGGCGCGCGGTCAGCGCCTCGATCGCGGCGGCATCGACCAGGTCGGTCTTCGACAGCAGCAGCTTGTCCGCGAAGCCTACCTGGCGCTGCGCTTCCTCGTTGTCGTCCAGTTGTGCCATGGCATGGCGCGCATCGACCACGGTGACGATCGCGTCGAGCAGGTAATGGCTGCCGACTTCCTCGTCCATGAAGAACGTCTGCGCCACGGGGCCGGGATTGGCCAGGCCGGTGGTTTCGATGACGACGCGATCGAACGCGATTTCGCCGGCAGCGCGCTTTTTCGCCAGGTCCGACAGGCCAATGATCAGGTCGCCCCGCACCGTGCAGCAGATGCAGCCGTTGTTCATCTCGACGATCTGCTCGCGGCTTTCCTGCACCAGGATCTCGTTATCGATATTCTCCTGGCCGAATTCGTTTTCGATCACGGCGATGCGCATGCCGTGCGGTTCGCGCAGGATGCGGTTCAGCAGCGTGGTTTTACCGGCGCCGAGAAAGCCGGTCAGGATGGTAGTCGGAATCAATGCCATGGTAGTTGTCAATAAAGAATCGGACGATTATGCCGGAATTCCAATTATGCTGTCCAATCGCACAATTGACTTATATCAGCTGGTGTCTTTACCCGTTTTTGCACGGGGGTGGGTCCTGTCATACACCTCGGCCAGGTGCTGGAAGTCGAGCGCCGTATAGACCTGGGTCGACGTGATGCTGGCGTGTCCCAGCATTTCCTGCACCGCGCGCAGGTCGCCGGAAGACTGCAACACGTGCGAGGCGAACGAGTGCCGCAGCATGTGCGGATGCACGTGCACCGGCGCGCCGGTGGCGATGGCATGCCGCTTCAGCCGCATCTGCACGACGCGCGGCGACATTCGGCTGCCGCGCTCGCTTAAAAACAGTGCAGCGCTGCCGTCGGCCGGGGCAGGGCGCACCCGCAGCCACGCGTCGATCGCCGCCAGTGCCGCCGTGCCGACCGGCACGCGGCGCATCTTGTTGCCTTTGCCGGTCACGACGACCTCGGCATTGTCGCGCTCCAGCCAGCCCGCCGATGCGCCGGCATCGCCTTCGGCTTTCCTGAAATGCAGGTCGAGCCCGCACAGTTCGGAAACCCGCAAGCCGCTGGAATACAACAGCTCGAACATGGCACTGCTGCAGAGTTCGGGGGGCGTGGGGAGGGCGGCCGCGCGCGCCGGCGTTGCCACCAGTTGCACGGCATTCTCGACCGACAGGGCTTTCGGCAGGGGTTTGGTGCGCTTCGGCGCCCGCACGCCTTCGACCGGATTGGCCGCCAGCGCGGTGTGCTCGGCCAGCCAGCCGAAGAAACTGCGCCAGCCGGACAACTTGCGGGCGATCGACCGGGGTTGCTGGCCACCCGCGTGCAGCTTTGCCGTGTAGCGGCGAATGTCGGCATGCGTGACTGCGGCCCAGTCGGCGCCGCCCGACAGTTCGGCCAGCTCGGCCAGGTCGCGGCCGTAGGCTTCCACCGTACGCGGCGACAGCTTGCGCTGCGTTGCCAGGTGACGCAGCCAGGCACCCGTCCAGGAAACGCTCGAGCCCGCCTCGGCGTGCGAGGTCGTCTT
>DASVVD010000876.1:0-7072 GCA_036386715.1 Pseudoduganella sp. | reverse complement strand
TGCATACTTTGCAGGACGCCGCGGACCTGGTTCCCGGTCCCGAACCGGCGCAGTGCCGGGCATTGCCCGACCCGGCACTTTGCGCCGATTGCTCTGCCGGGCATTGCCCGACATTGCTCCGCCCGGCATTGCCGGGCGTTGCCTACAACCAGTGTGAAAGTAGGTTATCGTCAGACTGTTATAGAGAAACCCCCGTCCGCTCACGATGAATCGTGAGCCTGGCGGGGGGTTTTTGCTTTGCAGCGCGCGTTTTACGGAATGCTACGGACCTAGCTCGCTGGTTCGCTGGTTCAGGTTCAGAAAAATTAACAAACCGGTCGCTTGTCCTGAGAGCAACGACATCGTACACTTAGCCATTGCAGTCGTCCGCTTTCGGCTTATTGTTGAAAATTCGGTTTTACTTCCTACTGGCCACGGAAGATCGATAACTCGACTATCCAAACGGTCTTCACGGCCCTATTGCAATGCGGTTGGAGTATCGACCTCAACAAGATCCTCTTAAAAAAGTTGCCAAATGACTTCTTCAACACAATAGGCCAGAAGCGGATGTGGAAACATTCGAATCATCACAAATGATCGCTTGGAAACGTCAATGGAACTGTCTAGACCGATCGAGCTCCCGTTTACACGGCACTCGGTGATTCGTGTGCTTAAATACGGTGCTACTCCAGAGTCCAGCCCGTACAGCCGTAAGCAGATCGCTGAGTGGTGTGATCGTTTTTGGTGTCAGTACCGAGAAATCGACGCTGAGCCCGCAATAAGAGAGTTGCTACCTGTATTGGCCGAAGTCGATACGCAATGGGAGCTTTATCTTGTAAACACGTTCTCGATTGGCGACTTGCGTTCAAGATCGTTTGATGACGAAACGATGCCCGTGCAATGGTTTCGCGACTGGCTTGAGGAAGTCGAGAAATAGAGCAACGAAGGTCCGCTTCGGGGGCGGACCTGCCGCGCCCCTGGACGGCAGCAACCGGCTAGAAGTGGGCCTTGCAACGAATTGACCAACGATGAGAAAACCTTCAGTCGTACTAGATCTTACGGGTGTAGCCAGTATCAGTCAGCTTCACCAGCTGCTATCGGAAGCATTGGAATTTCCTGGCTGGTATGGGAAAAACTGGGACGCATTTTGGGATGCAATAACAGGATTAGTTGAAATGCCTGCGCAACTGCATTTTGTCGGTTGGGACGTGCTCGAAGCGCAACTTCCAAGCGATGCCCAAGCGCTGAAAAACTGCCTTGATGAGATGCATACGCAGTTCCCAACGATAGCAGCACGTGTCCAGTACTCATGATCACCAGGGTCTGCTTTGGGGCAGGAACGGTCGTACACTAGACGGCAAGAACCGCCAAGAGCAGACGCTTCGCCGAACAAGGGCACGAGCTTGCTAACGTCTCGAAAGTGGATATATGCACCCCTTGATGAACGATACGAAGTGGGATGAGTTGCGGCGTGCTATGTACGAATTGGACGACTTGGCGCCCCGTTGGCGCGCGCGAGATGTGGAAAATGGACACCTCTCCGAATGGGATCGTGAATGGTTCCACCATTTCCGTGAAGGTGGCTACAGATTTATCCAGTGGGTTGAGATCGCTGTCGATACTGTCGAACAACGGGCAGCTGTTCTGGCAGAGCTTGTTCGAATACACGTCCCAGGTGAACGGACCGAGTGTGGGTATCGCGTTTTCGGTTACGTGAAGACAGGCGAGGCTGTGGACTATATCGCGGGATGAATATCCCGATAACGTCCGCTTTGGGGCGACAGCTGCCTGTCGTGTCAGTCCGTGACTTTTCAGATTCGGCAACCTGTTATGCTGCGGCGAACGGCCGAGTTCGGCCAAAAGCGGACTATTAGCCGTGCCGAATGCTGGCTCACTTAATCCAACCGCAAATGACTGATAAATTCGATACCTACACCCCACGTCTTCATTCGCTCGTGAAGGAAGCGATTGGATGTTCGCCAGAGAGCTGGGACAACGGCCAACTGACCATCACTTGTGATGGTGCTTACCTCAACTATGCATTAAAGAATAGCCGGAGCGAAGAGAAGGCTCAGATTAGCGGTGAGCTGCGCCAATTGTGCGAGGAATTTTATGTGCACATGAGGCAGGCCGGCGATACATGGGACAAAGCAGTTGTCGAGTATTTTCGTAGGGACGATAGCTGGTCATTCGAAGTAAACTTTGACCGGGCGGAAGCAGTCACACAACGGCACAGAGCCGCATCAGACCTCGCCAACAGAGAGAAGCCATGGTGGAAGTTCTGGCAGTAACGTCTGCTGTGAGGCGGAAGCTGCCTGTCGTGAGAGTCGGTGACTTTTCCAGTTCGGCTATCTGCTATGCTGTGACGAACGACCGAGTTCGGCCAGGAGCGGACTTACCATCGATAACTTAACCAAGCTGTGTACTCCGGTACGCGCCAGTAGGGCCTGCAGATGCACAACATTTTAACCGGAGCAGCAATCACGGTATTGTTTCTGCCAGCCATCATCGCGGTTGCTGCATTTGGTTTCTACACGGTGCGATACACGCGACTGCGAAGGGCTCGTAAAAACACTTTAGCTGATTACCTGTTTGATTTCGCAGGGAGCTGGGCGCGATTACTCACCAGCACGGATCGACCGGAGGAACGCCGTTATTTGCGAAGAATGCTACTTGCCGCAGCATGTTTCGTCTGCTATGTCTCGGTCCTGATGGCAGTTGCAACCGTTCCGCAATAGATCGCTACTCGAGTCCGGCAGCATTTGTGATGTCTGCTACGGGCCTATTGTGATTAAAAATTTGTCCGGCAACTTTCTTCGTTGGATTTTGTTGATGTCGACACTACAACCGACCTGCGATTGAACCGTGGTGGCCGTTCTGGACAGTCGAGTTATCGATCTTCCGTTGTCAGTAGGAATCGCAGCACGATTGCACGCGATGCGTCGAATTACGCGAAAGGCCTGGTCGATGGCGTTTGGTCGTTGAACGCATTCTTAGATGGTTGCACCGTTTTCGCAGGCAGCGTATCCGTTATGAACGGCGAGCTGACATACACCGGGCCTTTCTTTTGCTGGCTTGCTCACTCTTCTGTTGGAAGTGCATCGAGGGGTTTATTAGGCGCTCTTGTTGCACATGCGGTAGTCCTGGGGCCGCCATGATCGCGTCGATCGCGGCGCTGGCCTGGTCCAGGATTTCGTCCGCATCCCCCGGCAGAATGCGGCAACGCCGCGCCTGCAGAACCCGAGCTCTTCGAACCGCCAGATAGTGGCATGCCCGTGCCACGCAGTTCCCGCTGGCCTACCTCTTCGGTGTCAGCATCAGCAGCCGGCCGCGCGGACCGTCTTCCAGCAGCCATAGCGCGCCATCCGGCCCGGTGCGCACGGCGCGGATGCGTTCGCCCATGTCCCAATGGTCCGCCTTGGTCGCGTTCTCGCCGTCGAGGGCGATGCGGTCCAGCGACTGGCCCGAGAGACCGGTGATGAAGAGGGAATTTTTCCACTTCGGGAACAGGTCCGCATCGTAGTAGGCGAGGCCGCCTGGTGAAATGGCCGGATTCCAGGACACTTTCGGGGCTTCGAAGCCGTCGCCAGGCGCGTGATCGGGGATGTCCCGGCCGTCATAGTGGTTGCCATTCGATGCCTTCGGCCAGCCATAGTTGAGGCCTGGCTTGATCAGGTTGATCTCGTCGCCATGGCGCGGCCCCATCTCCATTTCCCACAGGCGCCCCTGCCTGTCGAAGGCGATGCCCAGCAGGTTGCGGTGGCCATACGACCAGACGGCTGCATGGAAGCCCTTGGCCGCCAGCGGGTTGCCGGCGGCCGGCGTGCCGTCGAGGTTAAGGCGCAGCACCTTGCCGAGCGTCGACTTCGGATCCTGCGCTGGATCGAAAAGCTGGCGGTCGCCATTGGTGAAGAAGAGATACTTGCCATCCGGCGAGAAGCCGATACGGCCGGAATAGTGCCCGCCAGTCGATGCATCCTGGCCACGGAAAATAGCCCTTGTATCCTTGAGCGTGCCGCCTGCCTGATCCAGTGTCGCGGTGGCGAGCACGACCCGGCTGCCGGCACCGGAACCCGCCTCGGAGTAGCTGAAGTAGAGCAGCTTGCTGGCCGCGAAATCGGGAGCGGGCACGATATCCATGAGCGCGCCCTGGCCCTTGCTGCTGACGGCGGGTGTGCCGGACACTGTCCGCCTGGTACCGGTTGCGGGATCGAACAGGATCATCGTCCCCTCTTTTTGCGTAACCAGCACGTTGCCGTTGGGCAGGAATGCCATGGCCCATGGGCTCTTGAATGTGCCGACCGGCTTGACCTCGAAAGGCAGGCCGTCGGTCGCGGATGCGCTGGCCTGCGCTTCCGCGGCCGTTGGGACGGCGGCGAACGCGAGCAGGGTGAGCGAGAAAGTAGTGGCAAGGCCGAGCATGCTCGAGTTCATATTTTCCAGTTCTCCATTGATGTCAGGTTGTTGGGGAAAAAGGTATATCGATGCGCGCCGGTTCGGCATTCAGATGCCTCCAGTACGGTGGCTTCAACAACACCGAACGTTCGGATTGGCCGCACGCCGTGCATGTATTTCGCCCACGCGCCGCAAACAATGCGTCGGCGCTGTCGGTCCATAGGGGCGGTGGGAAGTGTATTGCAAAACTCCTATTGCAGACGCTGCGCTGGCCCGGCCGGCTCGCGCTGCGCGCCAGGCGGGCGTCGCCCGCGGTGGCACGCGACAGCGCCGAACTCCTGGAACCGAACGTTCGTCATCGATGTGACAATCTGTGATTTTTTCGCATGGAAAATTTGTTATTGTTGACGGCCGTTAGCGAGGCGCCGTTTTCCATCGATCGCCGAAAGATTGAGTCTGTTACTTTGAAAGATTTTAAGAGATGAGTTTGTTAACCGATATTTCGCCGCAGCTTGTGCCCATAATCGCCCTGATCGTTCCAATCGTAGGCGTTGTTGCATGGGCTGCAGTCAAGATTACGCAGATGAACTTGTTGCACGAAACAGTACGGCACATTAGTGCGAATGGCCAGCCGGTGCCACCTGAATTATTGGCCAAGATAACAGGCGACAAGCGGGCTGAATTTCCTGATTAGCAGAACTGTTTCGCATGGAGCTGAAAGCAACTGGCTGGCGGGTGATTTCGAGGTTTTGATGCTCATCGGCAGTGCGCCGTGCATTCCCACCATTGCGGCATTCGTGCAGATCATTGCCGCACATGAAGCCGAGACGTCTTCTGACGCTGACGCGCTCGGACTGATGACCATGCCACTGTCGGCATATGGGATAGCACTGGTGAATTGTATTACGGGACCTATTTACGTCAGCTGCGCTGCGCTTGGAGAAAAGATGTTTCCGGACCATTTCCATTTCGGCCTGACCCGGCCCGAGTCACACCAACCGGTTGCTACAAAACCGTGGACGATTCAGGGAAACTTTACCTCTGTGTGCTCACTGCACTGGTGGCGAAGACCAGGCCATTCATGACTTAGCTGTGCCATACTGGAACAATGGAAAAACGTCGAGACAAGCTCACCGCACTCTATATTGACGCCGTTCTCAATGGCCAGCGAGGCTTCGAGCCGTCCCGCTGTCTACAGGCCCTTCTCGAAGTCGGCATCTCGCGGATTACTGCGGAACGCCTGGTTGCGCAAGAGAAAGTGCGGCGCCGACCGCCAGTCGCGGCTCTTTTGCCGGAAGAATAACGAGCCTGGCGTAACCTGTACAGCCAGTGACAGGCCGCGTGTCTACCAGCGTATGCATATGAACTGTTTTTTGAATAGCTGCGTGCCGCGTTGCGGCCGCTCAGCCGCCATTGCCGAGCGGTCACATGGCTGGTTTTTCCGGCCCGGTCCCTCCACGGCGCGAGTTCGCATCCGTACGGAACACGATCGGCTGGACCTGCTGCTGCCGCGCTACCTCCTGTGCACGTTGCGCCTGCATGACGATGGCCTGCACGTCGCCGTGTTGCGGCGACCGTGAGCATACCGGGTCGGCATTTTCGGCGTCCCCGGTCAGTGCATAGGCCTGGCAGCGGCAGCCACCGAAATCCCGGTCTTTCTCGGGACAGCTGCGGCAGGGTGATTTCATCCACGCATCGCCCCGGTAGCGATTGAAGGCGCCGCTCGCGTACCAGATATCCTTCACCCTGTAGTCGCGAACGTTGGGGAACGCGATACCCGGCAGCGAGCGGGCGGCGTGACAGGGCAGGGCGGTGCCGTCCGGGGCGATGCCGAGGAAGACCGAACCCCAGCCGTTCATGCACGCCTTGGGCCGCTCCTCGAAATAGTCGGGCACCACGAACAGGATCCGCACCTTGTTGCCGATCCGGGCGCGGTAGTCGTTGACCACGGCTTCGGCACGCCGCAGTTGCTCGCGCGTGGGCATCAACTGCGCCCGGTTGACCAGGCCCCAGCCGTAATACTGCGTGTTCGCCAGTTCCAGGTAGTCGACGCCCATCTCCAGCGCCATGTCGATGATGCGGTCGACGTGGTCGAGGTTAAAGCGGTGCAGCACGACATTGAGCACCATCGGATAGTCATACTGCTTGATCAGCCTGGCTACTCGCGCTTTCAGGTCGAAGGTCCGGGTACTGGACAGGAAATCGTTCATTTCCCGGGTCGAGTCCTGGAACGACAACTGGATATGGTCGAGCCCGAGCTCCTTCATGCGAGCCAGGCGCGCTTCGGTCAGGCCAATGCCGGAGGTGATCAGGTTGGTGTAGAACCCGAGCCGGCGGCCTTCGCCGACCAGTTGTTCGAGGTCGTCGCGCACCAGCGGCTCGCCGCCGGAAAACCCGAGCTGGGCGGCACCGAGCTGGCGCGCCTGGCGCATCACGTCGAACCATTGCTCGGTGGAGAGTTCGGCGCGGTTGCTGGCGTAATCGACGGGGTTGTAGCAGAAGGCGCAGTGGAGCGGGCAGCGATAGGTCAGCTCCGCCAGTAGCCAGAGGGGTGCCGCGATGGCCGGACGGGATTCGGGGGCGTTCACGGCCGCGGTCTCAGGCCAGCCAGCCACGTGCGCTGGCGGTGCGCAGGAACGCATCGACATCGGCCCCCAAACTGCCGGCATTGAACGCCTGTTCCAGTTCGTCGACGATG
>DASVVD010000875.1:0-2257 GCA_036386715.1 Pseudoduganella sp. | reverse complement strand
CGGCATCGGCGGGTTCGACTCCGGCGTCGCGCTGATCGATCCGGATTTCCTCGCCGGGCACGAGGACCATGGCGGCCATGCCTGCGACGAGCACTGTAAGCATGCCGGGCATACCGGGCATGCCGCGCATGGGCCGAACGCGGCATACCCGGCGCCCGAAGGGGTCTGCGGCCTGCCCGGCAATGGCCCGGCCGGCCACGGCCACGCCCACGATCCGTCGGTCGATTCGGTTTCCCTGACCTTTGCCGCGCCGTTCGACCGGCGCCAGCTCGACACCTGGCTCGCGCGGCTGCTGCAGGCGCAGGGCGACGACCTGTTCCGCCTGAAAGGCATCCTGGCCATCCACGGCGAGCAGCGCCGCCACGTGCTGCAGGCCGTGCACCGCGTGATGGACCTGCGGCCGGCCGACGCCTGGCCGGCGGGCGCGCCGCGGTTGAGCAAGCTGGTCTTCATCGGCCGCAACCTCGACCGCGACACGCTGAAGGCCGGCCTGGACTGGTGCCTGGCCGCACCCACCGAAGCCGCCTCCCTCACAGCGCTGGAGGCCTGACATGGACCGCAACCAGCAGATGGCGCAGGCCGCACCGCGGCTTGTGCTGCGCGGCATCCGCAAGGTCTACCCGGCGGTCGTCGCCAACGATGGCGTCGACCTGAGCGTGATGCCCGGCGAAATCCACGCCGTACTGGGCGAGAACGGCGCCGGCAAGTCCACGCTGATGAAGATCATCTACGGCGTCACGCAGCCGTCCGCAGGCGAAATCCTGTGGGAAGGGCAGCGCGTGCGCGTGACCAGCCCGGCCCATGCGCGCAGCCTCGGCATCGGCATGGTGTTCCAGCATTTCTCGCTGTTCGACACCCTGACGGTGGTGGAAAACGTGGCCCTGTCGCTGCCGGGCGAGCCGGACCTGGCCGACCTGGCCAGCCGGATCCGCGCCGTGTCGGCGCGCTACGGCCTGCCGGTCGATCCCTGCCGGCTGGCGCACGGGCTGTCGGTCGGCGAGCGGCAGCGCGTGGAGATCATCCGCTGCCTGCTGCAGAACCCGAAGCTGCTGATCATGGACGAACCCACGTCGGTGCTCACGCCGCAGGCGGTGCGCACGCTGTTCACCACCTTGCGCCAGCTGGCCGACGAGGGCTGCAGCATCCTGTATATCAGCCACAAGCTCGACGAGATCAAGGCGCTGTGCCACCGTGCCACCGTGCTGCGGGCCGGCAAGGTCACCGGCGGCTGCATGCCTGCCGACGAATCGCTGGCCTCGATGGCGCGGCTGATGATCGGCAAGGAGCTGACGAAATGCGCACGCGGTGCGGCAGCGGCGACCGGCGAAGTGCGGCTGTCCGTGCAGGGCCTGTCGCAGTCCTCTCCCGATCCGTTCGGTGTCGGGCTGAAGGATATCGGGCTCGACGTCAGGTCCGGCGAGATCGTCGGCATCGCCGGCGTTTCCGGCAACGGGCAACAGGAATTGCTGGCCGCCCTGTCGGGCGAAGCGCCGCTGGCCGATGGCCAGGCGATCAAGGTCTGCGGCACGGCGGCCGGGCGGCTGTCGCCGGGCCAGCGGCGCGCCTTGGGCCTGTGCTTCGTTCCCGAGGAGCGGCTGGGAAGGGGCGCGGTGCCGCGCATGTCGCTGGCCCGCAACGGCTTGCTGACCGCGTATGGCAGCGGGCTGCTCAAGTATGGCCTGATCCGCTTCGATGCCATGCGCGAACTGGCGCGCCACTGCATCGACCTATACCAGGTCAAGTGCGGCGGCCCGGAGGCGCAGGCCCACTCCCTGTCCGGCGGCAACCTGCAGAAATTCATCGTGGGGCGTGAAATCATGCAATGCCCGAAGGTGCTGATCGTCGCCCAGCCCACCTGGGGTGTCGACGTGGGGGCCGCTGCCTTCATCCGCCAGGCGCTGCTGGACCTGCGTGCCACCGGCACGGCGGTGCTGGTGATCTCCGAGGAGCTCGACGAGCTGTTCGAGATCGCCGACCGGATCGCCGTCATCGCCGGCGGCCGGCTCTCCCCGGCAACGCCGGTAGCGCAGACCACCATGGAAGAGGTGGGCATGCGCATGAGCGGCATGTGGGAGGACGATCGCGCGGCGGGCGCGGCGCCGGACGAAGGGGTGCCGGACGACGGGGACGGGGACGGCGATCATGCGGCCTGTTTCGGCGAGCCGCTGGCCGGCGAACTGCAGCCATGGGTGCTGCGCGGCCAGCCTGCCGGCAAGGAGCGCAACCATGTGGCTTAAGCTCGAAGCCCGGCCGACCG
>DASVVD010000874.1:0-4088 GCA_036386715.1 Pseudoduganella sp. | reverse complement strand
TCGTATCCGGCATCCTGATGAGCGTGCAGCGCCACCGCAAGCTGGTGCAGACCTGATGGCGGCGCCTATCGTACAACGTTCGATGCAACGCGCGGCGGCTGGCACGCTGCTGGCCGCCATGCTGGCGCTGGCCGGTTGCGGCGGGCCGGAAATCGTCGGGAAACTGCCCGGGGCGCCGAAGGTCAAGCCGAAGCATCGCGAACCGGGCGTGCCCGACCTGCCGCCGGCCGGTTCGGGGCGGGGCGGCTATTACAAGGACGACGGCCCGGGCGATGACCCGCCGCCCAACCTGCTGCAAACGCCCGATGCCGAAGTGCGCAACGATCCGTTGCAGGCCCGCTCGAACCGCCCCTATACGGTGTTCGGTACCACGTACGAGCCGATTGCAAACGACACGCCGTACACGGTGCGCGGCATGGGCACGTGGTATGGCAAGAAATTCCACGGGCAGCGCACGTCGTCCGGCGAACTGTACGACATGTACAAGATGTCTGCGGCGCATCCGACCCTGCCGATTCCTTCATATGCGCGGGTCAAGAATCTCGCGACCGGCAAAACCGTGGTGGTGCGGGTCAACGACCGCGGGCCATTCAAGTCGTCGCGCGTGATCGATGTTTCGTACACGGCGGCGCTGAAGCTGGGGCTGCTCCTCAACGGCAGCAGCGAGCTGGAGGTTACACGTGTCATGCCGGACGAGATCGACAAGATCGTGGCGGCGCGCAAGGCGGGCATTGTCATCGCGGCGGTGGAGGGTGTGCCGGCCAGCGCGCTGCAGCCTGGCGCGCCGCTGCTGGCCAGTGCCGGGCCGGACGAGCTGGAAGGCTTCATCCTGTCGCGCGACACCGCGCCGGACACTGCGGCACCATCGTCCGGCGGATTCTGGCTGCAACTGGGGGCCTACGCCAGGGAACCTGCCGCCACCGCGGTGCGCGAACGGCTCGCCGGCGCCACCCGCGGCAGCGACTTCGCCGTGGTGCAGGCCGGTTCCCTGTACCGCGTGTATGGCGGCCCCTACGTCTCCCGCGAGGAAGCCGCCGCCGCCGCCGCCCGTCTCCCGACGGCCCTGGGGCTGCGGCCGCTGATTGTCCAGCGCGAAGTGAATTAGTTTCTTAAAAATGGCGGGCTTGGCAGGGGTTTCGCGGAGCATGCTCCGCGCCTGCGAACCGGATGATGGCCTGCAGGCCATCATCGCCCGGCCCCCCATTTCGTCCAGTTCCCGCTTTCTATTGGCACCGGCGCAGTTGCTGCTGCGCGAAGCGGCCGACGATATTTTCCAGCCGGGCCCGGGTGGTGCTGCCGATGTCGCGGAACTGGAAGGCCAGCTGTTTCGACGGCGCATAGCGCGGCGTAATGCGGGCGCCGGTGATGCCGTCCTTGACAAGGGACGCAAGCTGCGTCTGCGCGGCCGTTTCCTGCCTGAAAACGCCCAGCGAGATGGCCAGCGACAGCGGCTGGCCGTCGGGCACGATGTAGAAGTTGGTGACGCCCTTGGCCTTCAGCTCGGCCGCCTTGCGGTTGGCCGCTTCGCGATTCGGGAAGGGCGGGATGTTGACCACGTAGCTGGAAACTTCCTGGCCCGGCACGTTGCGGCGCGACTGGCGGTCGCCCAGTTCGAGCGGCGCCAGTTCGGCCTCGAAGCGGCGTGCATCGGCCAGCACGAAGTTGCCGACCTCGATGCAGGCAACGGTCACTGCCTCGTCCTTCGGCGGCGGCCCGGGCGGTGCGGCGGCCGCGGCGGCGACGCTGGCCTGCGTGGCGGGAATTACTTTCAACGCCCTGGCATTCAACTGCTTTTCCAGCCGCGCGGGTTCCCGTTCACCATCGGCCATGCTGCCGACATAACCCTGGCCCACGGCGAACAACGCCGCATTCGCCGCCAGCAGCGCAAAGAAAAAGAACTTCAGCATGGTTTCAGCATACCCCGTTGTCGTCCATCGCGCCGTCCAGCAGCGCCGCGTGCAGGCCGAGCATCACGATATTGTCCACGTGGCGCGCCGGCACGGCCAGTGTCGGGGCGATCAGCGGAGCGGCTCCACCAGAGATGATGCAGGCCGCGCCCCCATGCGCGCCGACCGCGCGCCCGATTGCACCGGCCTGCGCCGCCAGGCAACCGGACAGGATGGCATCGTGCGTGTTGTCCGCGAATACCGGCGGCAGCACGCTGCCGGCATCGATCTGCGGCAGTTGCGCGGTGTTGCGCGCCAGCGCACCGGACATCAGCCGCAGCCCCGGCAGGATCATGCCGCCGATGAAGGTGCCGTCGGCGGTAATGGCATCCACTGTGGTTGCCGTGCCGCAATTGGCGATGACGACGGCACACCCCGGCGCCAGTGCACGGGCACCGATCGCGGCGGCGAAACGGTCGCAGCCGAGCTGCGCGGGATCGCGGTAGCCATTGCGCACACCGGCCCGCTGCGGCACGGAGGAAAACCATTCGACCGCGGCACCCGGGGCGCAGACCCGCAGCGCACCTTCGATCGCGGCGCGCACCCCGCCGCCGGCCACGTTCGCCACCAGCACCCGCGCCGGCACGCACCCCGGCTCGACCAGCGTGGCCCGCCATTCGCCGATCAGCGTGTCGAGCAGGCCGTGCGCCATCACGCCCTGCATGCGCCATTGCCCCAGCGCCGCGCCGGCATCGGCCAGTGCCCACTTGACGCGGGTATTGCCGGCATCGACCAGCAGCCAGGTATCGCGTGCCGGCGTCATGCCAGCCTCAGCGACACGTCGCCCGACAGCACGGCCACGGTACCGGCCGGCGTATCGAGCAGCAGCCGGCCGGCATCGTCCACGCCGGCCGCCAGGCCCTGTTGCCGCACGGCGCCGTGGTCCAGGATGTTCACCGGCTGGCCGCGCCATGCCTGCAGGGCGTTCCACCGTTCGCGGAACGGGGCGAAGCCGGTGTCGTCGAACTCCGCCAGCACCGCCGCCAGCCGCGACAGCAGCAGCGCCACCAGTTCGTTGCGGTCCATGCGCGCCAGCCAGGGCGCCGACGATACCGCCCGGCCGATCTCCGTTTCCAGCTCGTCGGGCATGGTCAGGTTGATGCCGCAACCGGTCACGGCCCAGAGCACGCCATCGGGCGCGGTGCCCGTCTCTACCAGCACACCGGCCAGCTTGGCGCCATCCTTCATGAGGTCGTTCGGCCATTTCAGCTGCACCGGCACGCCCAGCGATGCCACCGTTTCGGCCAGTGCCACGCCGACCGCCAGCGGCAGGCCGGCCAGCCGCTGCAGCGGCCCCCTGAACGGCCAGGCCAGCGAGAATGTCAGCGAGGCGCCGGGTGCGGACAGCCACGGCCGGCCGGCCCGGCCACGGCCCGCGGTCTGCACGTCGGCGATCCGCAGCACGGGGCCGGTCAAGCCGCCGGTCGGCAGCCGTGCCAGCAGGTCCGCATTGGTGGAACCGGTTTCAGGCACGGCCTCGATGGCCACGTGGGAAGCACTGGCGGCACAGCGCGCGTTGATCGCTGCCGCGTCCAGCAAAGAAGCTGATTGGTTCATGGAGCACTCTTGCGCGCCTTGCGCGGCGCGCGGGCAAAGGCCAGATCATACAGCGCGTCCGGCAGCCAGCGCAGCAGCCTGGCCACCACGCCCATCTGCCACGGGATCACGCGGTAGCGCGCGCCCCGGGCAATCGTCCGCATGGCCTTGTCGGCAAAACGCCCGGGTGTCATCAGGAACGGCATGGGGTACTTGTTCTGCTGCGTCATCGGCGTGTCGATATAGCCCGGGGCGATCGTCACCACGCGGATGCCGTGGTGGCGCATCTCCAGCCGCAGCGATTCGCAGTACGTGACAACCGCCGCCTTCGAGGCGCTGTAGCCGCCACCGCCCGGCAGCCCGCGCACGCCGGCGACGCTGGCCATGCCCACGAGCGTGCCGTGGCCCTGGCCGCGCATGGCGTCGATGAATGGCGCGAACGTGGCCACCATGGCGGTGACGTTGGTGGCAAAGATCGCTTCGAACACGGGCAAATCCTCGGGCAGCTCGGTCAGCGTGCCATGCGAAATGCCGGCGCTGGCGATCACGATGTCGATGCCGCCGGCATGTGCGATGAAGTCGCGCGCCGCGGCGGCGAGCGCCGCG
>DASVVD010000873.1:0-5102 GCA_036386715.1 Pseudoduganella sp. | reverse complement strand
CGGCATGAGTCGGAGCAGCGGCGGGTGCAGGAGCTGTCGCGCTACGAGCTCGCACTCGACAGGCCCGATCCGCAACTGCGCTTCATTGTGGAACTGGCCGTGCAGACAATGGGCGCGCAGGTTGGCGGCATCAGCCTGGTCTACCGCGCCCACATCTGGCTGCCGGTGACGGTGGGCATCCCGCCCGGCGAGATTCCCCGCTGCGACTCGTTCTGCAGCGAGCTGGTGGCATCCGAGAGCGATGTTTTCGAGGTCGAGGATGCGCTGGCCGAGGACTGGTCGGCGGCCAAGCCGGTCGTGCGCCACCCGCCGCACCTGCGCCGTTATGCCGGCGTTGCGCTGCACGGCAACCGCGGCTACCAGCTCGGCACGCTGTGGGTCATGTGGCGCGATCCGGGTCGGCTCGATGCCGCGCAGCGCACCATGCTGCAGGGCCTGGCCAGGCTCGTTGCCGATACGCTCGAACTGCGCTATTGCGACGACGTTACCGGCATGTACAACCGTGGCGCGTTCGTGCAGCACCTGCAGCATGCCAAGGGCGCGGCCGAACGCGAGGAACTCACGGTGGGCTACATCGACCTTACCGGCTTCCACCAGATCAACGAGGTCTATGGGCGCGGCGCCGGCGATGCGACGCTGGCCGAGATCGCGGCGCGCGTCACCGGCTGGGCCGGGGCCGACAGCCTGGTGGGCCACCTGGGCGGCGACCGCTTCGCATTCGCGCTGCTGGGCCGGCCGGGCATCGACCGGCTGCAGGCGCTGTGCCAGGCGATCGACGTGCCGGTAACGCTGCCGTCCGACCGCACCCAGGTCCTGCACGCCCGTATCGGCATCGTGCGCGAGAAACTGCCCACGCCCGTTGCCGCGGCGGCGCTGCTGGACATGGCCGAGACGGCGGCGGCCAGCATCGGCGACATGGTCAGCTTCTCGGTCATCCGCGAATACGGCAGCGAGATGCGCGAACGCTCGAGCTTCCTGCACGACCTGCTGGGCGTGCTGGAGGGCCAGCCAGGCGCCGGGCGGCTGACCATGCACTACCAGCCGCAGGTCAATTTCGCCAAGCAGAAGCTGATCGGCCTCGAGGCGCTGGTGCGCTGGGACCACCCGCAGCGCGGCGCGGTGCCACCGTCGGCGTTCGTGCCGCTGGCCGAAAGCTCGGGCAACAGCTATGCGCTCGACCTGCTCGTGATGGGCCAGGTGTGCCGCGACATGCGCGGCTGGATGGATGCCGGCCTGCCGCAGGTGCCCGTGTCGCTGAATTTTTCGCGTTCGTCGCTGCTGCATCCCGGCCTGCCGGACGAGATCAAGTCCCTGCTGCTCGAACACAACCTGCCTGGCTCCCTGCTCGAGGTGGAAGTGACGGAAAGCCAGTTGCTGGAAGCCCCCGAGGCGCTCGGCGAGCGCGTGGCGGCGCTGCGCGATCTCGGCCTGCGCATCGCGATCGACGATTTCGGCATCGGCTATTCGAACCTGGACGCGATCGGCTCGCTGCCGTTCGACCGGCTGAAGGTGGACCGCCGCTTCGTGCACGGCGTGGCCGACAGCGCCGTCACGGCCAGCCTGTTCCGGCTGATCCAGGGCGTGGCCGAGGTGTCCGACGCCGAACTGCTGTGCGAGGGCCTGGAACGGCAGGTCGACCTGGACTGGCTGCGCCACGAGCATGCCTACTGCGTGCAGGGCTGGTACTTCTGCTCCGCGCTGCCGCCGCAGGGCGTGGAACACCTGTTGCGCGCCTGGGGCCAGCGCGCCCGACAGCCGGCGCTGCACGGCGACGTGCGCGAGCTGTTCACCAGCAGCTGAACGGCCGCATGGCAGCAAACCTGCGGATCGGCATCTCGGGCTGGCGTTACCTGCCCTGGCGCAAGGTCTTCTACCCCGCCGGCCTGGCACAGGCGCGCGAACTCGATTTCGCCTCGCGCATGCTGCCCACCATTGAAATCAACGGTTCGTTCTATTCGCTGCAGCGGCCGAAGAGCTACCAGGAATGGTACGACGCCACCCCCGAAGGCTTTGTCTTCGCAAACAAGGGCAACCGCTTCATCACGCACATGCGGCGCCTGCGCGAGCCGGAAAAGGCGCTGTGCAACGTGTTTGCCTCCGGCGTGCTGGCACTGCGCGAAAAGCTCGGGCCTTTCCTGTGGCAGTTGCCGCCCAATTTCCAGTTCGACGCCGACGTGCTCGAGGGGTTCCTGAGCGCGCTGCCGCACGACACCGAAGCGGCGCTCGCGATGGCGCGGCGCCACGAGCCGCGCATGGCGGGCCGTGCCTGGCTGGAAATCGACAGGAAGCGTCCACTGCGCCATGCCCTGGAAATCCGCCACGAAAGCTTCAACGATCCCGCGTTCGTGCAATTGCTTCGGCGCTATAACGTGGCGCTGGTGGTGGCCGACACGGCCGGCAAGTGGCCCGGCTACGAGGACGTGACGGCGGACTTCATGTACGTGCGGCTGCACGGCGAGAAGGAACTGTACGCGGGCGGCTACACCGACGAAGCGCTTGATGGCTGGGCGCGCAGGATCCGCGCATGGAGCACCGGCGACCAGCCCGGCGATGCCCGGCTGATCACGGCGGCGCCGCCGCCGGCACGGGCCAGCCGCGATGTGTACTGCTACTTCGACAACGACATCAAGGTCCACGCGCCGTTCGACGCGCGCCGGCTGATGGCACGCCTCGGCATCGATGCCGGTCTCGCACCGCTCATCGATCCCCGCTGAACGGTTTCACGCCGCGCTGCGCCCTGTAGATGCCGGTGCGGCCGGAGCACAGGTAGGCCACCGCGCAGCCCAGCGCCGCATAAGGGCCGATCGCGGGGCCGAACAGTTCCAGCGCCATCACGGTGGAGGCCAGCGGCGTGTTGGCCGCGCCGGCGAAGACGGCCACGAAGCCCACGCCGGCCAGCAGCGGGAACGGCAGGTGCAGCAGTGGTGCCAGCGCGTTGCCCAGCGTGGCGCCGATATAGAACAGCGGCGTCACTTCGCCACCCTTGAAGCCGCTGCCCAGCGAGGCGACGGTAAATGCCAGCTTGCCCAGCGCATCCCGGATCGGCAGCGGCTGGGCGAATGCCTCGACGATCACCGGGATGCCAAGGCCCACGTAGCGCTGCGTGCCAAGGGCCCACACGGCGCACGCAACCACGGCGCCGCCGATCAGCGGCCGCAACGGCGCCCAGGCCACGTGGCGCTTCATGAATGCGGCAAGGCGGTGCGTGGCCCCGGCGAACAGCATGCCGGCCAGGCCGAAGACCATGCCGGCGGCGACGATCGCGGCGACCGTCCATGCCGACAGTGCCGGCACGGCGGCAACCGCGTAATGGGTGTGATGCACGCCCCAGGCCAGGCCCACCTGGTCGGCCAGGATCGCCGCGGCCACGCAGGGAAAGATCGCGTCGTAGCGCATGCGGCCGATCACCAGAACTTCGAGGCCGAAGATCGCGCCCGCCAGCGGCGTGCCGAACACCGAAGCGAAGCCGGCGCTGATGCCGGCCATCAGCAGGATGCGGCGCTCGACCGGCTCGAGCCGCAGCAGGTTCGTCAGCTGGTCGGCCAGCGTGCCGCCCATCTGCACCGCCGTGCCTTCCCGCCCGACCGAGGCGCCGAACAGGTGCGAGAGCACGGTGGCGACCAGGACCAGCGGTGCCATGCGCAGCGGCACCACGTTCTTCGGATCGTGGATTTCGTCGATCAACAGGTTGTTGCCCGCTTCGACCGTGCTGCCCCATGCGAGATACATCCAGCCCGCCGCAAAACCCGCCAGCGGCAGCAGCCAGATGATCGAGGGGTGGTGTTCGCGGTATGCCGTGGCGACATCGAGGGACAGCAGGAACAGGGCGGAGGCCGTGCCGGCCAGGGCGGCGATCAGCAGCGAGATCAACGACCATCGGGCAAGATAACGGAGGGGGGCAAGGTCGATCGGCATCGGCAGGAATATAGCATGTGTGCCCTCCTTCCCGGGGCTGACGGCCGGGTGCCTGCCCCGGCACCCGGCCCGCGCGCGTCAGTGGTGGTCGTGCCCTCCTCCGCGCCGCAGGTCGACCGGCTTGCCCTGGGCCGGGGCCAGCGCCGGCATGCCGGGCGCCTGCGGGGCGGCCGGCAGCTCGCCGGTCCATTCGACCGCCACGCTGCCTTGCGGATGTTTGTAATGCCCCGGGTCGCGGTAGTCGCCACGCGCCTGGTCCTTGCGCACCTTGATCAGCGTGAACATGCCGCCCATCTCGATCTCGCCGTACTGGCCGGTGCCGGTCATCATCGGCAGGGTGTTCTCGGGCAGCGGCATGCGCATGCTGCCCATCGAGCCGCCCTTGTCGCCCATCACCATATAGCCGGGCACAAGCCGGTTGATTTTCTCGGCCACGCCCCGGTGATCCACGCCGATCAGCGTGGGCACGTCGTGCCCCATCGCGTTCATCGTATGGTGCGACTTGTGGCAGTGGAAGGCCCAGTCGCCCGGGTTGTCGGCCACGAACTCGATCGCGCGCATCTGGCCCACGCCGATGTCGGTCGTCACTTCCGGCCAGCGTGCCGAGGGCCTGACCCAGCCGCCGTCGGTGCCGGTCACTTCGAACGTGTGGCCGTGCAGGTGGATCGGGTGGTTCGTCATGGTCAGGTTGCCGGCGCGGATGCGCACCCGGTCGCCCTGGCGCACCACGAACGGATCGATCGCCGGGAACACGCGGCTGTTGAAAGTCCACAGGTTGAAGTCGAGCATCGTGTTGACCTTGGGCGTGTAGCTGCCCGGCTCGATGTCGTAGGCGCCCAGCAGGAACACGAAGTCGCGGTCGACCGCATGCTGGCGCGTGTCCTTCGGGTGCGTGACCCAGAAGCCCATCATGCCCATCGCCATCTGCACCATCTCGTCGGCATGCGGGTGGTACATGAACGTGCCGGCGTGCCGCGCCACGAATTCATAGACGAACGTCTTGCCCGGCTTGATCGACGGCTGCGTCACGCCGCTCACGCCATCCATGCCGTTTGGCAGACGTTGGCCATGCCAATGGATCGACGTATGTTCCGGCAGTTTGTTGGTTACAAACACCCGTACCCGATCGCCTTCGACCACTTCGATTGTCGGCCCCGGCGACTGCCCGTTATAACCCCATAGGTTCG